>JANPDZ010000457.1:0-3492 GCA_031431735.1 Acidobacteriota bacterium
TTTCTCGAAAATTAGATTTTGCCACCAAGAAAGCGCGAACCAAAGTTGATAAGAGTTTTATATTAACTTCTAAACTTAGCGGATTTGGCATTTTGGTAATAAAAAATTTAATGGGGTAGGTTATTAAATTTCTTTTACTAACACTTTTGGCACGAATTATTTCCATTAATCTATTTTATTTTTTATAACAAGTTTGAGAAATCTTGAAGATAAGCAAAAAAATAATCGAAGCTACTGATAATCACTAAAAGTTACTGTCTTTCAGTAACCGGTTTATTCAGCTGTTAAACTCCTACCAATTTAGTCAAAACAAAAACAAATGTACCTACAAACTTAACAATAAGAGTAGTTTATAGCCTTTGTAATAAAAGTTAGCCAGAATGGCACACTGGTTGCACTACTATCTTTTTGTAAAGATTTTAATTTCTTGTTTTTGGAGGTTTTTATGGTTCATCTTCGTGGTTTTGTGGCAATTTTTGTGTTATTGGTTGCTTTTCTGGGTTCGATTTTGATTACCCGATTTTCAGATTCGATCGCTTTGTTTTCATTTTTGAATTTCTCGGCTTTCAATCAACTGTCATCTGATTCTTTGCGGAATGATTCCATTGAAATTTCAGAAAAAAATGAATCTATATCATCCACTAATTTTAAAACTTCTGCTTGGTATGTTTATAAGGATGCCGATTTTGCAGACAATCACGGTATTTGGTCAAACTGGATGGCTGAGAAAAATCCAAGTGAGATGATGAATCTTAGTTTGGTTGATAAAAATAATCCTTATTCAGGATCAACTGGTTTAAAAGTAGAGGTAAATTTCAATAATTCTTCATGGGGTGGGATTTGCACTTCTTCTGCTCCTAATTACTGGGGAAAAACCGAAGGTCCTGCCTACGATTTGAGTCATGCAAAAAGTCTTGTTTTTTATGCTCGTACCAATGATAATGCAAGCATACAATTAAAGGTGGCAATCACTGGCAACAATTCCTTTGGTGATTCTGCCAAAAGTCCGGCTGAAACGAATTGGATTATTCTAACAAAAGACTGGAAAAGATATGAACTTAAGCTTTCGGGGACAGGGATCAACCTTGAAAGAACTATTACTCCATTCTGTTTTGTTACCTCAAAGGCGTATAATGACTCACCGATTATCACCTTTCAGCTTGATGAGATCTATTTTGAAATGGAGGATTGAAAAATGAAAATCGAGGAAACAAATGATAATCAGGAGATTGCAAATTTATCTCGACGTGAATGGCTTGGGTTATGCGGATTATTCACACTAACTTCATGTTTTCAAATGTCTAACCAAATTGGTTTCGCCGATAAAAAAGCGAATAGCATCGATGTCCGGGCTAATAAAGCATTTGATTATATGGCTGGTGAATCTGATTACATCAATAACAAAATAATTATTTTTGATACGCCCAATAGCGGATTTCCCAGCTATTATCCAATCAATTGGATAGGTGATGTCAAAGACCTATTATTGGACGAAAATCATTTTGATGGAACTCGAACTTGCATCAAATTAAATTATTCCGCAAAAGGTAATCTTGGGTGGGCTGGAATCGTTTGGGCTTGCCTGTCTCGAAAGAAATGTGCTTGGGGCGATTGCAATTGGGGTGATGAACGTGGTCTTGATTTATCCGGCGCAACTAAGTTAATACTGCTTGCGCGTTCTGATCAAAACGCAATTGTTGAATTTTCAATCGGTGGCATCAATCGCCCTCCGTATAACGATCCAAACAAACCGTTTCAGGACAGTTTTGGACCAATAAAAGTCAAAAAAACTCTGTCTAAAACCTGGGAGGAAATTATTATCCCAATCCCTAAGGGAACAAATCTACGAGAGGTAATCGGTGGTTTTGCTGTCAGTTTAAGCTCGCTTTTTTTGCCACAGGGATGTGTTATTTATCTAGCTGATATTCGGTATGAAAAGCCTAATCATTCTGCCCTTCATTTAAATCGGTCTTATTCTTCTGATTCAACTAAGTTGGTCAACCCGGCTTATCGAAACTCATCTTTTCTTTATGACAACAGTTTAGCTTTACTTGCTTGGTTGGCTCGTGGAGATAATAAGTCATTAAAACGGGCAAACCAACTCGGAGATGCGTTGGTTTGCGCCCAAACCAACGATAGAACTTTTAATGACGGACGTTTTAGAAATGCATATTCGTCCGGAAATCTGATTGATTCGGCAACAGGCAAAGCTAGATTGCCTGGCTTTTATTATACGGTGAGCGGAACTTACCTAAATAATGTGTATGAGTGTAAAAAGCCGGGAGAAACACAGACGATTAGTTCGAGCCCTGTCAAATCGTGTGCAAAGCCTGAAGATGTAAAAAAAGAAGTTTTAGCACCAGATAAAGACATGTGGGCTGAGGACAAATATACCGTTTCATCCGATGTTGGAAATGCGGCCTGGGCGATTCTTTCGCTGGTTACTGCACATCGTATTTTAGCCAAAGATCAAAAAGATTCTCCTTATTTACAAGCTGCTGTGCGAGGCGCAAATTGGGTTGAAAAATTTCGGGTTAAAAATTTCTTTGGTGGTTATAGTGGTGGTCTAGAGGGTTGGGAAAAAACACCTGAAAATCCCAAAGACCAAACATTGATTGATTGGCAAAGTTCTGAACATAATATTGATTTATATGCCGCATTTTTACAACTCGCTTTTGTAACCGGCGATGTCAAATGGCGTGAGTGCGCGGCACATGCCAGAAAATTTGTGTTGGCAATGTGGAACGAGGACAAGAAAGATACCGACAAACATTTTTGGACCGGAACACATAACCGCGAAGGCTGTTTGAATCAAGATGTGATTCCCCTCGATGTTCAGGTTTGGGCATTACTGGCAATGGGACACGATGAAGAATTTCGCAAAAGAGTTGGTTGGTATGGCTTAAAACGACCCCAAGATTTTTTAGCTTGGACAGAAAAATATTGCCGAATGGAAACGAGTCCCGGTTGTCCAAATGTCAAAGGCTATCGTTTTAGCGACAAAGGAACTGGAAGTGCTTGGTTTGAAGGTTCTGCACAGGTCGCTGCTGCCTATCAATATCTTGCGGACACTAATCGCGCCACCACCTTGCTAAAAGAAATTGCTGAAGCTAATCCGGCTGATAACTCAAGTTATGGTATTCGGGCAGCTTGTGGCGAATGTGCAATAACCGGTTTTAATTGGGATTATCCACCACTTCCCCATCTTGGAGCTACTGCTTGGTTTTTGTTGGCTTATCAAGGAGTTAATCCGTATTGGATGAATATGACTGCATTAACTCCTGAAAAATGAACTCAGTTTATGAGGTAGAAGAGAGAAATAAAGAGGTGGTGAAATGATGATAAACGGTTGGGCGCAATTCTGATTTGTCCCCCCCTTAATTGGCAGAAGAGGGTAAAAGATGTTTAGAATTGGTAATGAAAAAAAAACTAACACTAAACAAACAATTTACCCCCATCACCAATTTACTACAAAACCTTGAAATTGACGAA
>JANPDZ010000458.1:0-2788 GCA_031431735.1 Acidobacteriota bacterium
TTTTTGGCGAATCTCTTAGCCAATTCTTTACTGAGAAGAATCCGTTGTTTTCCAGAGGAGACGGAGATAGCTATGTTGTTTCTAATGACAGTGCGGCTCATTTGGTTTTTGTGAAGAAAGGGAAAAGTTTTAAGTTTACTATGTATCTTGCTGAACCCTAACAGAAATTATTCAGGAAACAAATTTGTGAGGGTTGAGGACACGCCGAGTCGGGTAAGGAAGTGATATTACTACCTCCCTTCAGAATCGTGCTTGCGAGTTTCCCCGCACAACCTTCCTCAAGCCTTATTAACGCTCCTGTCGGAACGCGGTTTCACAACTTCCAATCCTTTCGAGTGAACTTGATTATGACAATTCGGGTGTAGCAATACACGGTTATTGTTTCCGTCTGCGCCGCCGTGAACGCGATAGATAATGTGATGGCTATGCCAGCCTCTTTTTATTAGACAATTCTGTTATGTCTAATTGGAAGTAATCAATTCTTATTCTAAATTCAAGTATCAAAAATTAAATCCGCGTTATCCGCGTTCATCGGCGGCTAATAATTTCTTGACCAAATTCACATAAAGCCCGACCGCTGTTTCGAGATCTTTTTTCAGGACGAATTCGTCTTTCGTATGCGCGACGAGAATCGAACCCGCGCCTAAAAGCAAAGGCTGTCCCCAATTCGGCAGATGCGGAATGTCGGTCGTAAAACGGACGACTTTTTGCCGGAAACCTTCGACTTCGAGCATTTTGACGGGCAGAGAGTATGATAAAATCTCTAGTTCACCGCGTCCGTCAATCGTTTTTTCGAGAATTTCCTGAACGGGTTCGCGCGGCGTCGTCAGCCGAATCAGCAAACCGGCTTCGGCGTTTGCGGGAATGATGTTTAATTTCATTCCCGCATTGATGGTGCCGATATTGTTGGTCGTTTCGCCGAAAAATTCGTCGTTCGGAAATTGAATCACGCGCACGTCCTGCAAAATGTCGAGGAGTTTTTCAATCGCCGAATCGCCTTCTTCCGGGTAAGCCGAATGCGCGGCTTTGCCCTTTGTTTTGATTAAAATTCGAAACGATCCCTTTGAGCCGATCGCCAGATCGAGATCGGTCGGTTCGCCGTTGATCAGATATTCGCATTTTGGAGCGATCGGGTGAAGATTGGCAACTTTCGCGCCGGTCGAAGATTGTTCTTCTTCAACCGTAAACAGCAAACCAATGTCGTTAATTCCCTGTTTTCTTAATTCCTCGGCGGCAAAGATCTGTGACGCGATAATTCCCTTAGCGTCACACGCGCCGCGCCCGTAAATCTTTTCTTCATCTTCGGTCGGCGCGATATGCGGCGGCACAACGTCCATATGCGTCGAAAGAAAAACGCGCGGCGTGGAATTCAGATAGGCAATGACATTATTCTGATTTTCCGTCACGGCTTGCAGTTCGACCGTCCAGCCGAGAGCTTCGAGATGATCGCGCAAGAAAAACCCGACCGATTCTTCGTCGCCGGAAACCGACGGAATGTTCATTAAAGTTGTGGTTAATTCAAAAAGGTTCATAACAATCAGGATTCGGAAATGATCTGTAAATTTTTGACGTTCTCAAAATGACGGCGGTTATTGGTCACAAGCGGAATATCGAACAACAGCGCAACCGATGCGACCCAAGCGTCAGCCGTTTCAATCGGATTACCGTTTTTGTGAGCATCACTTTTAATTTCCGCCCAAATTTTGCAGAGTTTTTCGTCCGGGTAAATGACAAGATAATCTTTGAGAAATTCGGCAAAATTACTTTTTCTTTTCTCGCCCCAATTATGTTTCAACGTCCAAAGTTTCAATTCGGCAAAGGTCATAAAAGAAATAATCAGAAAATTTCCCGCAAGATGAGATTCATACAAAACCGAACGCGAATCTTTTTTATAGGTAAAGGAAAGAACATCCGTATCAACTAAAACGTTCATCGTTCGCGCTCCAACGATAACCTTCTGTCTTCTTCCAGCATTTGCAAAAATTCATCTACTTCGGCTTGAATTTCTTCCTGCGTTTGCCCGCTGTTTTCGGAGTGGCGATACAAATCTTCCTTAGTCTGCGCGGCTTTTATTCCTTGTTCCTTAATCATTTGCGCCAATCTCTTGCGGTATTTTTCCCGCATTTCGGGCGTAATGCCGTAGATGTTTTCCTGTGCGATTGTTTCTTCAACTATTGTTTCCGCCATTTTCTTAAACTCCCTTTGGTTTTTATTTTACCTTACATTTTAAGTTTTCCTATTCTCAGTAGATCCAAATTTCGGATTTAGGATGCGCGGATGTCGGATTATTAATCAATCCCAATCCTGGAATTTTGCCGAATTTTAGATGTTGCTTCCGATAATTGGCGAGTATTTGCGGTTTCAATTGTTTTCAATGACCGCTTTTTACGATCAAAAGTAACCTATCTTTCCAAATTTGGATCTACTGATTCTACTATCGTCCAACAAAATGAATCTTCATTATCTCAATTACCTGTTTCTTTATTTTCATTTAATTCTTTCTACTCCGAGCTAGTTTTTAACTTCCACTGTTTTGGCTCTGTGTCAAAACTTTCTTCTTCCAGTCTTCTTAATTGTTGAAAAGCATTTGGACAATTCATCTTAATCTCTTCCCAAGCCTTATTGAAAGACCCTAATTTAATATATGTAGGACTTTCGCTTAACTAAAATTGCAACGCTGGAATCGTTGGATTTTTCAGTTGTGATTTTAGATAATCCGCAAATAATCCGTTCCTCAATTGATAAACTGTCATCTTCATCTCCTGGGCTTTGACCTTGATCGCCACCC
>JANPDZ010000459.1:0-6193 GCA_031431735.1 Acidobacteriota bacterium
TTTCAGCCTCGAAGAGGCGAAATATAATAGCCCAATGCGGAGCGTTGGGTGGCGGACGGCAAATTTTCAAGCCCTGCAAGGGCGACATCCGCCGATTGCGCCCTTGCAGGGCTTGGCGTGGCGATGGTTTTTGACCTGGCGCGGTGCGCCAGGCTATTATATTTCGCCTCTTCGAGGCTGAAATCCGGTCGCAAAAACTTGTGTAGATACTAATGCATAAATAGCGTGGCTAACTGCCGCGAAGCGCGGAAAGCCGCGTGAACGCGGCTGAAATCAAAACTGCGTAACATCAGTATTTAATTTACTGACAAATACATCGTTTTGTGAATTAGCAATAATTTGGCGACGCGATTTTGAAAGCAAATTATTACCTTTGAGAAACCAAATCAGAATGTGAGTGTCAATCAGCAATTGCATTACATATAATCCTTAAAATCTTCCAAAGGCGCGTCGAAATCATCCGCAATATTTATAACCAGACCTTTCATACTTCCGAATTTGCGCTCTTTTCTTTTCGGCTTTTCGGTTTTTTGAACTTTTATCAGATTTAGATTTGCCAAATCGTCAAGCAACTTTTTTGCTTTTGGTTCCAGAATTTCGATTGTGTAAGTTTCCATAGATTTAACCTAAAAACATTTTAACCTAAAACAAAACGCGAAGAAACGGAAATTTCAAAAATCTCCGCGTCTCCGCGTCTCCGCGTCGCAAACTATTTCCCGCTCATAATCAGTTTGGCAATCGTCTGCAATTGCATATTGCTGGTGCCTTCGTAGATCGAGCCGATCTTTGAATCGCGCCAGAATTTTTCGACCGGATAATCTTTGACATAGCCGTAGCCGCCGAAGAGTTCGATCGCTTTGGACGATATTTTTTCGGCGACTCTGGAAGAATAAACCTTTGCCATCGCCGCTTCTTTGAGGAAGGATTTGCCCGCGTCTTTTAATCGTGCTGCGTTATAGACCAAAAGGCGCGCGGCTTCAAGATCAATTGCCATTTCGGCGAGCTGGAATTGAACGCCTTGAAAGCTGTTGATTGATTGCCCGAATTGTTCTCGTTCGGCGGTGTATTTCAACGCTGCTTCGTATGCGCCCTGCGCGATGCCGACCATTTGCGCGCCGATGCCGATGCGTCCTTCGTTGAGGGTTTCAATCGAAACTTTGTAGCCTTTGCCGATTTCGCCGAGAACGTTTTCTTTCGGAACGCGGCAGTTATCTAAGATCAATTCGGTTGTTGAACTGGCGCGAATGCCGAGTTTATCTTCCTTTTTGCCGACCGAAAAACCTTCAAAATCTTTTTCGACGATAAACGCGGTGATGCCTTTGTAGCCGATACTCGGGTCAAGGGTCGCAAAGAGGACAAAGATCTCGGCTTCGTTGCCGTTTGTGATCCAGAGTTTTTGCCCGGTAATTTCCCAGTAATCACCTTTGTCCACGGCGCGAGTCTTTAAGGCAAAAGCATCTGAACCGCTTCCTGCTTCTGAGAGCGCATATGCACCGACCTTGCTCGCAGCCATCTGCGGCAGATATTTTTTCTTCAGATCATCGCTTCCCCAACGAATGATCGCGTTTGTCACGAGCGTGTTTTGGACATCAACAAAAACCGAAACGGAAGCATCAATCCGCCCCAGTTCTTCGATCGCTAAAATCGCGTTAAAAAATGTCGAACCGGCGCCGCCGTATTCTTCGGGCGTTTCGATCGCCATCAAACCGAGGTCGAAACATTGCTCGATCAGATCTTTATCCAATTTGCCCTCGTGTTCCATCTTTTCGACGCGCGGACGAAGTTCGCCTTCGGCAAATTCGCGGATCGACGAGCGGAAAAGTTCTTCTTCGTCTGACAATTGTGTTAAAGCCGGTCTTTGGTGGTCTTGTTCTAAAGCTGCCATATTCATATTATATTCCTTTTAGATTTTGTAATAATTAGTAAATAAAATAACATCATAATAGGCGCATCGGCGAAAAGGCAAAGAAGAAGTGAATTCCGACACAAAAGTTCCAAGTTCCAAATTCCAAATTCCGGGTTCCAATCAAAAACACTTTAATCGTTTAAAGATTGTCGCGGTTTTGTTCACGCTTTTAGGAATCGCGTTGTTCAGCTATTTCGTTTTGACGGTCGGTTATGAAGAAATCTTGAGCGGCATCGGAAAGATCGGTTTCGGCGGTTTTGCGATTCTCGTGTGTATTTATTTTCTGCGAATATTTTCGCGCGCCTGTGCGTGGAAACTTTCGGTTTACGAGCCTTACAAACTCGGTTTGCGTGACACCATTCCCGCCGTAATTATCGGCGAAGCAATGAGTTCGATGATTCCGCTCGGAATTCTTGTCAGCGGAACGGCGAAAGCGGTCGCTGTCAGAAAAAAAGTTCCACTCGTTGTCGGGTTGTCGTCGATCGCCACCGAAAATCTTTTTTATTCTTTGATAACGGGACTTTTTATCGTCTGCGGAGGATTTGCTTTTCTCAGAAGTTTCGATCTGACAGACGGTTGGCGCGTGACGCTTGATCTGATGATCGGCGGCATTCTGATATTGATAGTGTTGGGTTTTGTAATGGTCATTCGCCAATGGCATTTCGCCAGCGAAATTTGCGAAAAACTTTATGAAAAAGGCATCGGCACGAGTTTTCTTGAAAAAGGACGGCTCCACGTGCGCCTGTTTGAAAATCTGATCTATGGATTTTACCGCAAATATCCGCGCCGTTTCGCACCGATCATTTTCTTTCAAATCACGTTTCATGCACTCGGTATTTTAGAAGTCTGGTTTATCCTTAGCCGTCTCAGCGAAATGACTCCGGGTCTTTTTACATCTTTTCTGCTTGAATCTATCAGCCGCATTATTCTGACGGCATTTAAATTAATTCCTTTCGTGATGGGCGTTGATGAGGCCGGATCTCAATTTGTCGCCGAAACTTTGGCGTTAGGCGCAGGAATCGGCGTAACTTTAGCCATCATCCGCAAGGGACGAAGCATCTTCTGGGTGATGATCGGCGTGCTTTTGATCATCAAACGCGGTCTTTCTTTTCGGGAAATGTCTGAAATCAATAAGCAGTAGGCGGTAGGCGGTAGGCGGTTGGTCTTAATGCCTCAGTGATAAGTTTTTTGACAGTAAACGAAAACTTAAAGACTGGAGCGCGAGCATCCTTGCTTGCCATGAGCGCAGGGCGCGAAAATGACGTTTGTGAACCTCAAGCCGTCGAATTTAACAAGACCCGAGTCTTGAGTTGAAAATTAGAAAGAAAATGGGACACCGATTTTCGCGGATTTGACGGATTTTCGCGGATTTGTTCAAAATATTTTTTAATTCGCCGAAAGTTAATTAAAACAATCCGCGAAAATTCGCGAAAATCGGCGTCCCATTTCTTCTTTGATTTCAACTCAAGACTCAGGTTAACAAGGCTTTTTCGCGTTGAAGCAACGCTCATGGCAAGCAAGGATGCTCGCGCTCCAGTCTTTAGGCCTTAGTTTTCTTTGAAAATAACTTTTTACTGACGCATTACGGTTGGTCTGATTTCGGAATATCATTGGTAATCTGGTATTTTCTATATTTGCACTTTTTTACTGCCTACTGCCGCTGCCTACTGCCAACTGAATTTAACGCTTGTCAATACTGTCAGCCATTCTTTATACTAAAAAAGACAAGTCTGCTTGTTTGAGGTGATAAGTTTGCAACCAAAGGTTCATCAGGGACTACTTAATGCACAAGGCTTTCGATTTGCTTTGGTCGTTTCGCGTTGGAACGATTTTTTGACATCGAAGCTGACCGAAGGCGCACTCGACGCATTGGAAAGACTCGGCGCAGATGAAGATGCGGTCGAGATCTTCAAAGTTCCGGGTTCGTTTGAACTGCCTCTGACGGCGCAAAAGGTCGCGTTAAGCGGCGATTTTGACGCAGTGATCTGCATCGGTGTCGTGATTCGGGGCGAAACCCCGCATTTCGATTACGTTGCGGGCGAAGCGGCAAAAGGCGTTGGTCAGGTCGCCATGCAAACCGGCATTCCGATTCTTTTTTGCGTTGTGACGACCGATACGCTCGAACAGGCAATCAACCGCGCCGGAGTCAAGTCGGGAAACAAAGGGTTTGAAGCCGCGATGTCCGCGGTCGAACTCGTCAATTTATATAAAGAGATGGACGGCGGAAAAGATTCTTCGGAAGCGAAGAAAAAAGCCTTTCCGCACGTTGTTTGATAAAAGCCAGGGATTTATGGGAACACGGCGTATAGCACGTGAATGCGCTCTCCAGATGCTGTTTGCGGCGGACATTACCAAATTGTCCGGCGAGATGGTTGCGTGTAATTATTGGGACGAACTCGGCGAACCGGACTCGGATGAGCTGACCCGCGAGTTTTCCGTCAAATTAATGTTGGGAACGCTGCGCGAGATCGAAGTCGTTGATGATACAATCCGCACGCGTGCCGAACATTGGCGCATCGAGCGAATGGCGATCGTTGACCGCAATGTTTTGCGGCTCGCGGTTTATGAATTTCTTTTTGAAGATACGCCGCACACGGTCATCATCAATGAGGCACTGGAGATCGCCCGCTGTTTTTCGACCTTTGAAGCGACACAATTTATCAACGGAATTCTTGATGCCATCAAACACGATCTCGAAAAAAAAAACAATAAAAAATCTCTCGATTTGAATAAAAAATCTCAGACTTCTTCAAATTAGACGCGATTTTATTCAGACCAATGACCGACCTTCGCCAAAACTTTCTTGCTGAATCCGTCAATAAACTCGATAATTTGCAAAAAATTCTGATAGAAACTTTCAACGAGAGCGAGCGGCGCGAGCTTTTTCGGACGATTCACACGATCAAAGGCGGTGTGCAGACTTTCGGTCTCGAAAATTCGGCAAGATTAGCCGAAGAGATCGAAAATGTTCTTTCAAACCGCAAAATCTTTGCCGACAAAAATCTCTTGCTCGAAGGCATCGAACTGCTTTCAAATTCCCTGCAATCAATCGAACCGAACTTACCCGCGGATTTCATCGAAAAACTGCAAAGCGAACAGCAAACAAACGCCCAAAGCGAGATTTTTTTGACGCGAATTCCGTTAGCTGTTTTCAAAAACTTTTCAGAATCCGAGCAAACCGCCGCCATTGCCGCACTGCGCCAAGGAAAAAATATTCTTTGCGCACACATCGGATTTGAACCTGCCGGGTTTGCCGGCGAATATCGAAACTTGCA
Source organism: Acidobacteriota bacterium (assembly GCA_031431735.1). Lineage (GTDB taxonomy): Bacteria > Acidobacteriota > Blastocatellia > Pyrinomonadales > Pyrinomonadaceae > JAFDVJ01. The sequence continues at coordinate 5,182 of JANPDZ010000459.1, forward strand.
AAAGGTTTTGCGCGAAAAAAGCGAAGTTATCGCCGCCTTGCCGGGCGCGAAATTCAAATCTTTGGGAAAGATCGGTTTTCAACTCTTTCTGGCAAGCCGCGAAACCCCGGAATATTTGCAAAAACTTCTCGAAGATTATTCGGCTGAGGTTGTTTCGCACACTTGCCCGTCAGATGCGCCCAACGCATTGTTTGAAATGCTTTCGCAGATTGCCGCATACGGCGAAAACATCGCCAAACAAGACGAGAAATCAATAAAAATTACAATTTTAACGAATGAAACACGACTTTCCGGCGAAATGGCAAACGCCGTTTTTGAGATACTTCTTCATCTCGCCCGCAACGCTGTCCACCACGCCTTTGAAAAAAGCGGTAAAATTGAAATTAGACTGTTTGACGAGACCGACGGATTGCATCTAACCTTTGCCGACGACGGAAATGGAGTTGATTTGGCAAAGTTAAGGTCGCGGGCAATTGAAAAAAATCTGATTTCGGACAATGATCGGCTGAGCGACGAGCAAATACTTGAATTGATCTTTGCGCCGGAACTTTCAACGCTCGAAACAGCGACCGAAATTTCCGGACGCGGCGTTGGTTTGGACGCGGTCAAAAACAGGATCGAAAAAATAAACGGCAAAATTTCCGTCAAAAGCCGTAAAACACTTGGCACGACGTTTGAGATTTTTCTGCCGGTCGCAGAAAAATCTCAAAGGTCAAAGGTAAAGGGTAAAAGGTAAAAGGTAAAGGGTAAAGGGTTGAATGGGGATTGTTTTTTTTGAATTGAATATGTTGTGACTTGAGCGGGCGCAAAGCAACCCTTCCAGACCCGATAAAACCATTAACAGGTCTTTTAAACCTTCATCTTTTCTAAAATTAAAGGTTAAAAAGACCCGATAAAACCATTAACAGGTCTGGAAGGGTTGCTTTGCGCCCGCTCAAGTCACAACATATTCAATTCAAAAAAAAACAATCCCCATTCAACCCTTTACCCTTTACCTTTTACCTTTTACCAT
>JANPDZ010000460.1:0-2568 GCA_031431735.1 Acidobacteriota bacterium
TAAATTTCACGCTCCGCGCCGGTTTCCAGATGCTTGACGATTAGTTTCAGAGGCTTCGGGTCAGCGGGAAAAGAGCGCACAAAGGCGATATATTTGCCATCGGCAGAAAGCCCAAAGTCGCCGGAAATCTGCGCGACAACCAATTTTGTTTCACCGCCAAACCGCGAAACTCTGAAGACATCTCCGTGACCGAGCAGCATTTGTTTATTCCGAAAATAAAGAAAATTGCCGTCCGCCGAAAACTGCACCGAGCTAAATGACGTTGCGCCCGAAATCTCCAAAGCAATGTCTTTGCCGGACGCAATATCTTTCAAATAAATCCGGTCATTTTTAATAAAGGCGAGGAAATTTCCATCAGGCGAAAGCGCGGCGTTGAGCAAATCGCCCGTTTTCGTAAGTTTTTGAAAACTGACGTTGCCGATTGGCGTGCGAAAGTATGAAGCAATGCGCGGACGCAAAAGACGATAACCGAAAAATCCGATGATTGATAGCAAAATCAAACCGACGGCAACGCCCATTCTCTTCCGATTTCGAGATTTCTTTTCCGCCGGAAGTTTTGGCGAAACTACTTCACTACGGCGGTCGAGTAATTGAAAATTGCCGTTTGATGATTCAGCCAAACGAATCGGAACGGTAACGCGATAGCCGAGTTTGATGCGGTTTTCAATCAATGGCGAACCATTTTCATCATTTCCCAAAACCTTTCGCAAAGTGTAGATGTTTTGCGTCAAAACGCCGTCTTCGACAAACGTCTCAGCCCAAATTGTTTCAAAGATTTCTTCCTTTGAAACATACTCGCCTTGTCGTTCGAGAAGCAAACCCAAAAGTTCCGAAGCCTTTGGCGAGAGCAAAAACAACTCTTTATTTTGCCAAAGTTGATGCGTTCCGCCGTCAAAACGGAATTCGCCAAACTCATATAAGTTATTGACTTCATTACTCATACACCGCTTTTGAGAATTCTTTGAGAACTCTTTGAGGAAACTTTGAGGACAAAATAAAGACAATTCCATTATGCTCATCGTCATACCACCGACAAGGCAAAACTTTCGAGTTGAGTCTTGATTTTACAATAAAAAAGAAAAGGAGCATAGAAAAATGTTGAAAAAAAATTTAATCGCAGTCGCAATCATAATTTTAGCGTTAGTTTTTACGACCGATGCGTTCGGTCAAAGTGGTAACAAAAACAAACCGCGCAAGGGAAAAAGCCGGAAAGCGTCGGTTACGCAATCGGCTTCAGTCGCGCCGACCAGCCCGACAAATTCGCGACGCGGTCCGCGACAAGATGTATCGGGTTGTGCTTGTGGGGCATGACGCTTTCGGACAACAAACGAGACGCAGCAACGCCGCCGGAAATTCATCGGGAAACAAAGCCAGCGTTTCCGGTGTCGCCGACGGCGGTGACAATCACGGCTTTCCTAATGGCAGAAAACGAGCGTCAAACGGCGGCGTTCAGACGACAAACCACCGAACGGCGCAGCCGAAAGTTCGCCAGCCGATTAACCGCGGAAATGTTGTCGAACGAGAGCAATTAGAGAAAAAGAAACCGAGACGGATTGCCGGAGAGATGCTGGAAGGCACAGGAATCTGAAAAAACAAATTCGCGTCGGCGGCTGACAAATCCGCCGACGCGAACACAAAACACAAATCAAAAAGGAGAAAAGAAAAATGTTAAAAAGAAATTTATTCGCAATCGCAATCGCAATTTTGGCTTTGGTTTTGACGACTACGGCTTACGGACAAAAAACCAAAGTGACAAAAAATCAAAAAACGAACCGACAGCAAACCTTTGTTCCCAGCCAAGCGGCTAATGCCGGAACATATGGCTGGCAGCGCGACTTGAGAACGCGCTTTCCGCAAGCAACACAAACAAACACAAATCGGAATCGAATCTGCCCGTCGCCGATGTGCGGCGGAAATACGAATCCGACGACGCAAACAAACAACGACCGTTACGCGAACATTGAAATCAGTTATGTAAGAGGCACCGGTGAAGTCGCAATGGAATCAGTAGATTTGGTCAGAAGTGCCAACGTGCCGTTTGACAGAGGTTATCTGCAACCTGCCGTAACGAATCGAGGAACGGTGACTCAAATGGTTTTTGAACCGAACAACGAACCTTTGTGGGTCAAAGGACGCAAATAAACGGGTCAATCGCTTCGCCGAATTTGACGACAGTTCCGCCGAAACGGTGGCACGGAGACGTTGGAGAAGGCACAGGAATCTGAAAAGCCTGTTCGCGTCAGCCGCCGACAAATCGGCTGACGCTCAAGCGAATAAAACAGAAAAGGAGCAAAGAGAAAAATTATGAAACGCAGAATAACATTATCAATCGCGCTCGCGTTGAGTCTCGCGCTGCTGTCGGCTTCGGCTTCGGCTCAAGCCCCTTCGTGCTTTCCGGCTCCCGCGCCCGGTTGTTTGTATCTTCCACCCAATCCCTTGCCGCTCCAACCAATAGCGGAAAGAGAAACAACTTACACCGACGTTGCGGGCAAGAATCGCACCATCAAATTCGCCATTCGCTCGCCGATTGGCTTGCCCGCGCCGCTGCCCGTCGTCATCTGGTCGCAC
>JANPDZ010000461.1:0-2205 GCA_031431735.1 Acidobacteriota bacterium
GGAGAGTGGAGAGTAAAGATATAAAATCTTTGTCTCTTTACTCTCCACTCTTCACTCTCCACTCATTTATGATCAGACGACCCGAAGAAATCTTGCGCTGTTCGTTTTGCGGGAAATCGCAGAATGAAGTCAAAAAATTGATCGCCGGACCGAGTGTTTATATATGCAATGAATGTATCGACATTTGCAACGAGATCATCAATGACGACGAACAAGCCGAAAACGCGACAATTCGGACGACTCTGCCGAAACCCCAGGAAATAAAATCGTTTCTTGACGAATATGTAATCGGACAGGACGAAACGAAAAAGCGTCTTTCGGTCGCTGTTTATCAACATTACAAACGCATCGAACTTGCCAAACGCCGTAATGACATTGAATTACAGAAATCAAATATTTTATTGATCGGTCCGACCGGAACGGGCAAAACGCTGCTCGCGCAAACTCTTGCCAGAGTATTAAGCGTTCCTTTTTGTATTGTGGATGCCACATCATTGACGGAAGCAGGTTATGTCGGCGAAGACGTTGAAACAATTCTTTTGCGTCTTTTGCAATCAGCCGGCGGCGATGTTGAACGCGCTCAAACCGGCATCATCTATATTGACGAGATTGATAAGATCTGCCGCAAAGACGACAATCCTTCGATCACCCGCGATGTTTCGGGTGAAGGCGTTCAGCAGGCATTACTCAAAATTCTCGAAGGAACGGTCGCTAATGTCCCGACCCAAGGCGGTCGCAAACATCCGCAGCAGGAATTTACGCCGGTTGATACGACCAATATTCTTTTCTTGTGCGGCGGCGCATTTATCGGTCTTGAACGAGTTGTCGAAAAACGATTCCGGAATAAATCACTCGGATTTTCCGCCGATATTAAATCCAGTAAACAGCGGCAGAACGAAGCGATTGACAAACTCGAACCCGAAGATCTGATTCATTACGGGTTGATCCCCGAATTTGTCGGCCGCCTTCCGGTGCTCGGAACTTTGCACGAACTTGACGAAGGTGCTTTGATCCAGATTTTGACCGAACCGAAAAACGCTCTGATCAAGCAATATCAACGCAAATTCGAGTTTGACAATATTCGTTTGAAATTCACGGACGATGCGATCAAAGCGGTGGCGCGAAAAGCATACGACCGAAAGGTCGGCGCCCGCGGTTTGATGATGATTCTCGAAGAAGTTCTGCTTGAATCAATGTATGTTCTGCCCTCGCAGAAAAAGGTCAAGGAACTGGTCATCACCAAAGATATGATCGAACGAAGATCCGCGCCCCTCGAAGTCTTGCGCGAAATTGATGAAGCGGCTTAATAAATGAAAGTTAACAAAACCAAAGGACGTTCCTATTCCGGCGCGTCTTTTTTATTTGCAAAATCAACCGCTTTTCAATAGAAAAAAAAGTTTGAAGCATCAACCGGAAACCTTGCCGACAGTTTGACTATCAAGACTTTACAAACTAACTTTTTAGAAACAATCGAGGAAAAATAAATGAGTAAAGCAGAATCGGCTGATTTGATTTTGAAGATGTATGAATTAAGACGCGAGAAAAAAATGCGCAAAGCGCGTAGTTGGATGGATTCATACTTCCCCGAAAATTTACAGGACATTTTGCAAACTTTAGCTAACCCTGAAACAAGCGCAAAATTACGAATGGTCATAAGTTACTGGGAAATGGGGCAGGATTCGTCAATCATGGTGCAATTGACGAACAGATGTATATAGAGGCTTCAACCGAGCAATTTTTGGTATATGTAAAGATTCAACCTTTTCTGAATGAAATCAGGGAAACTTTTGACAGTCCTGATTTCCTTAAAAATTTTGAAAAGTTGATTATGAGAATGCCTGATGCTGAAGCGAGATTGGCCAAACGTCGCGAGATGACAAAAAACTGGATGCAAAAGCGTGCAGAAATGGAGCATAATTAGTTTTAATACGCTTTCCACTTAGAAACTGGGCATTATGGTTTGTCTCGAATTATGCGGAAACCCGCACGGAGTAAGGGCGAAATGACACACTGACGAGCGTAGAGTGTTTCTGCACTATTGCATAGTTTCTAACTAAAAAGGGTATAAGTTCAAAGTTCCGGGTTTCAAGTTACAAAGGCTCAATTAATGCCAAATATCTGCAATCTGAAACTTGATTTGTAGAACCTGAAAATTAAAAGAAAATGAAAATTACATCAACGGAGTTTATCAAAAGTGCGTTTGCC
>JANPDZ010000462.1:0-11374 GCA_031431735.1 Acidobacteriota bacterium
TCGCAAATTTACCAACTTTGCCACAGATGTTTAGTTAAAGTATGTAGATACAGGTCTTAGTTATTTTGTCAATTTCCAATTTCGTCCAAAGTCTAAATTCGTTACAGTGCTTTATTTGGCATGACCTTCACCCGAATTGAATCGGCGGGCATAGCTCTAAACTCCGCGTGATAATGGATGTCATACGCTTTTCAGTTAGAAACTATGCAATAAAGAGTCTTGATGATAATGCATAGTTTCTAACTGAAAACGGTATCAGTCAACAGTTATCAAATATTGTTAAGCGCGACAGAAAAAATCACTGCTTCTGATGTGCGAAAATCAGAACTTTGATTGACATCTTATTTATTAAATTCTGATTGTTTGGGAATTTGACTGACTACGATAAACTTTATTTTTTTGTTTTCGACACTTCCAAAGTTGAAATTTCTGTAATTGAGAAAATATAGCATGCAATTTATCGGAATAGATTTCGGCACATCAAACTCATTGGCAACCCTCGTCAGGGATAACGGAATAGAATTCGTCAAATTTCCCGACGATAATATCAGCAATCCGACAATTCTCTACTTTCCGCCGAAATCCAAACAACATTACATCGGAAACGATGCGGTCTATCGTTATCTCGCGCATCTCGAAGAGAACGAAAGCAGCGGACGGTTGATGCTGAGTATCAAGACATTGCTTCCCGAAGCGAATTTCGATCACACGACGGTCGTCGGTTTCGGCCGCCTGACCGCTGAGGATTTGGCGGCGAGATTTCTCTGGATACTGAAAGAATATGCTGAAAAACAGTTTGCCATAAAATTTGACGGCGTGGTTTTGGGGCGACCTGTCAATTTTTCGGAACTTGCCGTGACAAGACTCGAAAGCGCGGCTAAAAAAGCCGGATTTAAGGAAGTCATTTTTTGGCTCGAACCGGTCGCGGCGGCACTTGGGTACGAAATCAAGACCACTGAGGACGAACTGGTCTGCGTCGTGGATCTCGGCGGCGGCACGAGCGATATTTGTATCATTGAAACATCTCCAAAGCGTTCTTTGCTGGCTGACCGGAAGGCTGACATCAAGGCGGTGAGCGGCGTTAATCAAGCGGGCGACGCATTAAACTCCCAAATAATGAAGCACAAACTCGCCCCGAAATTTGGTGCGGGTTCGACCTTTATGTCGCTTGGCAAAGAAATGCCTTTTCCCGTTCATCTGATCGAACGGATTTCACGTTGGCATCGAATTAACCTCTTAAAAAACAGCCGCGACATCGGCGATCTTTTGGCGATCTCCCGTTCATCTGACCGACCGGAAGACGTGAACAGGATGCTCAATTTGATCAGACAACACTACGGATTTGAATTATTTCAAGCAATTGATGCCGCTAAAAAGCATCTGTCAGATGAAATCCGCGCATTCGTAAAATTTCGTCCGCTTGATTTACTGGAAGAAATCACGATTAGTGAATTTGAAGAGTTAATTGCCCCGGTCGCGGGAAAAATTGAAGAAGCGATTCACAATTCTTTAACTTCCGCCTCCGTGAAACCCGAAAATATCAAACGCGTGCTGCTGACAGGCGGCACGTCGCAGATACCGATGCTTAATCGTTTGGTCATCAAAATATTCGGCAAAGAAAAAATCATCCGGCCTGATTATTTCAGTTCGGTCGCGACCGGGCTGGGCTATGTCGCATCGAGGTTCAAGTAAAGCAATAGTTTTTGTAAACTCAGTTTGGTTTGCGCACAACCAGAACTGAACACGGCGCGTGATGAACAAGCGCGTCCGTTACCGAACCGAGTAGCATTCGTCCCCAAAAACCGCGTCCGTGCGAACCGACGACGATCAGATCAGCGCTCCATTCCTTGGCTGTTTCAAGCAGAATTTCTTCGGGTGTGCCCATTGAAACCTGCGTCGTTAAATCAAGTTTTGAATCTGGAAATCTTTCCCTAATAAGTGCGGCGGCTTGTTCGGCAAATTCTTCGGCCTGTCCGCGCGCGGAATTTTCCAATCTTTCGGAAAATTCCGTCGGCGTCGGAAAAACGTCGAGCGGCAGAGCCAATTCATAAACAGAAACGATCTTGATCGCCGTTTCTTCCGGCTTGACAACCATTTCGCAGCATTTCTTGACCGCCGCCAAACTAAAACCCGAACCGTCGGTCGTAATTAAAATCCTCATCTTCTTGCCTCCTTAAGTCTCAAAAAACATTTTATACTCAAGCGTTGCACTTTTCGACATAAAACAGTCCGTCAAACGAGCGAAGCAATCGATTAAACCCGAAAAATCTTCGCATTTTGTATAAACCATCGCTTCAATAAGCCATAATGGATAATTAAGTAATCGGACATAATTAAATAAAGGTAAGCAGGTCAGCATATGTTTTGTAACATAATGATAATGCAGAAACACACTACGCTCGTAAGTGTGAAATGTGTCCTTACGAGCGTAGCGGGCTTCTGCATTATGTTACAAAACTTTGGCTTATCTGCTTAATATTGTTCAATAAGTTCGGAGTCCGCGATTTATCGTGAAGCCGCCAGTGAAGCACGGCGGTTTTCAAACTGAAGTTTGAACTCTGAACCTTAAATTAAATGTGTCCGATTACTTAAAATAAATTCCCCGACTTGAAAAAAACTATTATAACGCGTATTTCTTGTGAAAGATTTTCAACATAAAAAGCATTATAGGTTAATGAAGGCTGTTATGAGCCATTTTCCTATTCAATCTTACGGTTATCGGCGTTTTCCGATTTCAATTTATTTTTCGCTAAGACAAGGAGACAATTTAATGAGTGATTTAAAATTAAAATCAAAGTTCTATCCGCTCAAACCTGAAAATATCGAAGGGTTCAAAAAAGCAGTTGCATGGTTCGGTGGACGCGAGTTTATTGCGAGTTTGAAGGGTATTTCTTCAACCGGATGAAGAAAATGATTGAGCTGCATCTGACGCGATAATTTATTTACCTTTTCGCCGTAAAAGATTCTTCCAAACAATTGTGCGAGCAAAAATAGCTGGTTTTTAGTTTGACCCCTTGCTCTTGTGAAAACCATTTCTGACATTTGGCGCATTTGATAAGTGGAGAATTGTCGGAAATTGGTTTCGGCTCAATACTTTTTTTCTCAGGCTTAGTTTTTTGTTTAAACTGCCGGTAGGCTTTCAGCATAAACCAACCGGTTTGTATATATTGACGAAAACGGTAGGCGATGATTCCGATGACGACCAATGCCAATACGAAGAATGTAATTAAAATCCAATAAATCCAATTCATTTTTATTTATTTTCGCTGACATAAAACATTTCTTCAACCGGACGAAGGCGAAGATTTTCTAAAAGTCAGAAACTGGAGTGTTCCGAGAGCGTCTGAAATGAAAATTTAGCCCGCGAATTGCTCAATAGATTCATTTTTTATCACGCCAGCCGAATTTATTTTTCGCGTGTTTCGAGAATATGATAAACCGCCGGGCAGAGTTCGGAATTGCCGATGTGCGTATATCGTCGGTGATTAAATCCTTCTTTGTTCGTGTGCGGAGATTCCCTGCAAACGCCTTGTCGAATGTCGTAGATAGTGCATTTATTTTCTGCTAAAAACGGGCAGGGCAAAGCGTTCATTTCATACTTGTTTTCGCCAATGATTTTTAGATATTTTTCAATAAACTCAGCTTCGGAAATCCCTAAAAACGAAGCAATCCGCGCAATGTCCGTGTTCGTAACTTTCGGACGCAAAATTTTACAGCAATTGGCACAATTAGTGCAATCAATCTTTGAAAAAATTTCCTGCTGGGCTTCGTCTGCAACGCTGTTCACCCGATTTGAATCTCGGTTAATTTTGAGCCACATCAAAAAATCAAACGTGGAATCCGCTTTGGACGTTTGTGTGCATGCGCGTTCCCAATCTTCGATTAAATCTTTGGACGTTTGTGTTAATTTTACAAACGTCCTCCGCCGGAAATTAGTTCATAAAAGTTCACGAGTGTCTGAAAAGAAAATTTAGCCCGCAAACCACGCGAATATTTTTGCAGTTGACTTTTTGCGTTTTATATTTTTAAGCCAAATGATAAAATGAGATTATTATGCCAGCGAGAGATAAAGTTCACGACATTGTTAAGAACGCACTAATCAAAGACGGTTGGACGATTACAGATGATCCGCTTACTTTGAAATTTGGAAATACGAGTCCACTCCGAAAACCCTTATTTGATAGAAAAATCGTTCAATCGCTGAATTTGTAGTTTTGTAAGTCATTGAAAACAAAGAATTTTAAAAACGGTAAAATTCAATTTTAAGACCTAAAATTGCTAAAAATGACTTTTCGGAGTGGACTCAAAATTAAAGTTTTGGTTTTCAATATCGAAACAGAGGAGATAACAAAATGGCTGATTTAGAAAAATATCGTCAATACATCAAAGAACTTATCCTTTCGCGTTCAAAAAACAAATACGCTAACAGTCCTTTGGAAAAAAAGCCTGTTTTCGACACCGAACGCGACCGATATTTGCTGATGGTTACGGGTTTTGAAGGCATCAAAAGATACGATTACGCCCTAATTGATGTCGAAATCCGCAACGGAAAATTTTGGATTCACTACGACGGTTTGGAAGACGGCGTAGCAACCTATCTTTTGGAAAAAGGCGTGCCGAAAGAAGATATTGTCTTGGCTTTTTACTCACCCGAAAAACGCAAACTTACCGAGTTTGCCGTGGCTTAAAAGGCAGAAACGCGATTTGAGCGAGCAAAATATTGGAAATAATTTTGCTCAAATAAAACTTGTGGTAGAATCAGAATTGAGGTGAAATTGGTATGATTTTTAATGTAATAATCGAAGAAGCAGAAGATGGTTGGATTGTCGCGGAGTGTCCTGCTTTGCCCGGTTGTGTCTCGCAAGGAAAAGACGAAAAAGAAGCCATTGAAAATATTAAAGAAGCGATAACAGCGTGGCTTTGGGCTGAGAATCAAAAAGCTATTGTCCAAATTTCACCTACTAAATCTCACAATATTTTGGTAACGGTATGAGTAGATTTGCAAATATCTCAGGCAAAGATGCCGCCAAAGCATTTGAAAAAGCGGGTTGGCAAAAGGTTGGACAAGTCGGAAGTCATTTGGTTATGACAAAGCAAGGTATGAGAGCAAATCTATCAATTCCACAACACCGTGAACTCTCCATTGGAACATTACGAGCCTTAATCCGTTGTGCCGAAATGACGACAGACGAATTCCTCAAGATTTTAGGAAAATAGATTAGGCAAAAAAGCGAGTGTTCCAAGAGCGTGTGAAAAGAAAATTTAGCCCGCGAATCACGCGAAAAGTTTATTGAACAAATTTTCGGTTGTGATAAAATGCTTGTGTTATGACAAATATCGAAATCGAAAAAAGAATAGCAGTTTTAGAAGCCGAAGTTGCTTTGTTGAAAAGTAAGGTTGAGAAGAATGGTAACGCCGAAAAGCCTTGGTATAAGCAAATACCGAAGTTTGGCGGAAATCCGGCATACGAAGAAGCAACTAGACTTGGGCGGGAATATCGTGAATCTCAAAAAGATTTTGAGGACGAAAAATGATAATTCTTGATACCGATTGCTTGAGTTTGCTTGAACGGCAAACCGGCACAGCCTATCTTCGCTTACAAGCAAAACTTGACGAATTCCCAAGCGATGAAATAACCACAACCATCATTACCTTTGAAGAACAAATGCGTGGCTGGATGTCATATCTAGCCAAAATGCGTTCGATTGACGAACAAGTTTTTGCCTACGAAACCCTCAAACAATATTTCGATTATTTCAAAACCCTAACGATTATCGAGTTTGACCAAAACGCCGCCGAAATTTACAAAAATCTCAAATCAAGCAAAATCCGCATCGGCACAATGGATTTGAAAATCGCTTCAGTCGCAATTGCCAATGAAGCGATTTTAGTTTCCAGAAACCTCAAAGATTTTGAACAAGTGCCGGATTTAACAGTTCAGAATTGGACGAGATAATTTCATCTGCAATTCAATTTAAAAAAGCGTGCCGAAAGAAGCTATCGTTTTGTTTTTTTACTCGCCCGAAAAACGTAAATTCCATGCACTTACCTTTGCTTAAAAAATGACTCGAATAAAATACTGATTCAACAATCAATTGACATTTAGCGATTAAGGTTATAAATCCTAAACAAGGTATTCTGAAATTTTGTAACCATTTCAATACTAATTTTAAAATTGCCATAATCATTCCAAAATTCTAGATAGTCAATATTTAGCGAGAAGTTGTTATGAGCTAATGCGTGCCTTACGCAAGCAATTAGTGTTTTGTCATTAATTGTTTTTGAACTATTTGGATTTGGTATGTAAAAGTCATAGAAATCAACCAAGAGTTTTTCTGTATTCCAAGTTCTTCTTTTCATTGTCTCATGCAACAAAATAGCTGTAACAAAAAAACTGCCAACTGTTGGTCCAATTAGTCCTCCTTGATATTCTCCTTCTTTTGTCTTTTTCAAAAGATAATTAATAGTAGGACTTTCGCTTAGAATGCGGAAGCCCGCACGAAGTAAGGGCGAAAACACACTTACTTCGTGCGTGTTTCTGCATATTTCTGCTTTCAAGCGAAAGTCCTAAATAGAATCAGTCGTTTGGTCAATAATAAGTTTTTCGATATTTTGTAAATCATTTAAGTTATTCATAAAAATACAGTCTTTTTATTATAGTTCTTTATCCAAATAAAACATTTCTTCATTCGGTCTTAACGGACGATTAAGCCATAAAGGTCTTCGCAGATTATTCGGTCCCGGAGCGGGGCGCGTCATTGCCAGCCATTCTTTGTAGATTTGGAAAGATTTTTCCGTGTCAACGAAAACGTCGCCGTATTGGTCTTCGGCGTGGGCTTTTTCGATCGAGACTTTTTGATGCCAGCAGTGCATTCCCGAAATCGGGTCGGGATGAACGGGAAACGTAATGTTTTGGTGAACGCCGCCGTCCGACCAGAAAATTCTTGATGTGTCAGGATCATCGGATTTTGACGGGCGGATTCCATCTACGACGCGCATTTTCCATTTGCCTTTATCAATTTCGTCAATCGTCACCTGATTCATTGACCAGCGATTGGCGGTCGCGTCTTGGCTGCGGCGCCAGCGTCCGAGATGATGTGAACAGGCGACCACGCCGGGTTTCATTCCTTCCGTCACCCACGCTTTGTTAATAAAATAGCCAATGTCGGTGTTGATGCGGACGAGATCGCCGGTTTTGATGTCCCAATTTTTTGCGTCTTCAACGCTCATCCAAAGCGGATTGCGATGCGAAATTTCGTTGAGCCATTTTGAATTTCCTGACCGTGTGTGAATCAAAGTCGGAAGCCGAAATGTCGGAACAAGCGTGATTTCGTTCTTTGATTTGTCGTAAGTTTCGGGATGAACATGGCTTTTGATGTAGGTCGGAAATGCGTATTCCGCCCATTTCCAATCCTTCATCGTGGTTGAATAAAATTCCTGTCGTCGGGAAGGCGTCGGGAAACCCGTTCGCGCAATTCCGTCAATCATGACACCGACATTTTTACCGTTTTTGCGGACATCGCCTGTTTGTTCGTCAATTTCCACGTCTTTCAATTCGTCGTCGGAAAGCGCGTGCAGATGTTTGTTATAAGACATCGCTTCGACCTCGAACGCGCCGAATTTCCGCATATATTCGAGCGGTGTCAGGTTTTCTTCCGCCGCTTTTTCGGGCAAACCTTTCGTATTTTCAAAGATGTATTGATAATATTCGTCAATCCTGATCTTTTCACCCGGACGATACGGCGATTCAAAATGTTTGCGGATTCCGAGACTTCCGTCAGGGTCAATGCGCCACGAAAGTTCAAACCAGAATTCATCTTCTTCCCACACTTCGCCGGGATTCGCTTCGTATGTAAATTCGACCGTTTTGCCCTGTTTTCGCAAGGCTTCGCGCAAAATCGGTTGACGAAAACCAATCCACAAACCCGAATGAGTTTCGTAGGAAACAAGGTCGTGGCGTTCGGATGCGTGTCCCATCGGAAGGACGTAATCGGCAAAATACGCGGTTTCGTTCCACGTCGGCGTGAGCGCGATGTGCATTCCGATCTTTGATTCATCCGACAAAGCTTCGATCCAAGTAAAACCGTCGGGATAAGTCCAAACGGGATTAAAAACGCGCGTAAAATAAACCTGCAATTTGCCGCGTCCTTCCTTCAAAAAATGCGGCAGTAAGAAACTCATTTCGTAATGCGCCAACGGATATTCGAGCGGAAAATGCAGTTCGTTCCAAAATTTTTGCGCGGGCGGCGTGCTGAATCCTTTAGGTTTAAATTTGTTCCAAGCCGAGGGCGAAGTTCCGCCGACCGTGCCGACGCTGCCCGTCAAAACATTTAGAAAATGCAAACACCGCGCGACCGCCCACCCGCCCAAGTTTCCGCTTCCCGCGCTCCGCCAATTGTGCGAAGCAAATTTCGTCCCGGCTTCACCAATTTTTCGCGCAATTTCGACAATCATTTCCGCCTTCGCGCCCGATTCTTTTTCCGCAAATTCGGGCGTGTATTCGGCGTAAAGATTTTTTAGTTCGGCGATAAAATTATCGAATGTAACCTCTGCGTCGGCGTTCAGTTCGTGCAAACTGTCGCGCCAATTTACCCAATTTTGCAGATATTCGGCGTTGTATAAATCTTCTTGCAGCAAAATATTGGCAATCGCCAACAGCACGGCGGCTTCGCTTCCGGGCTGTGTCGGCATCCAGTAATCTGCCATCGAAGCCGTGTTTGACAGACGCGGATCCATGACCGCCAATTTCGCTCCCGCCATCATTCCTTCGATAATGCGTTGCGCGTGCGGATTAAAATAATGCCCCGATTCGAGATGTGCCGAAATCAGTAGAATAAACCTAGCGTTGGCATGATCGGGCGAAGGTCGGTCGTAATTTTGCCACATCGCATAACCGAATCGCGCTCCCGACGAACAAATATTCGTATGCGAATTATGCCCGTCAACGCCCCATGACTGTAAAATCCGATCCATAAAACCTTCGTGTCCGGGTCGCCCGACGTGATAAACAACCTCGTTTCGCCGTTCTTCGAGCAAAGCCTCGCGGATATTCCCGGCAATATCATCCAAAACCTCATCCCACGAAACTCTCTCCCATTCACCCGCGCCGCGTTTCCCTTTGCGCTTCATCGGATAAAGGATGCGATCAATGTCCGTTATCTGATTGATCGTCGCCGGACCTTTCGCGCAATTTCGTCCGCGGCTTCCCGGATGATACGGATTGCCTTCAAACTTGCGGACTTTCATCGTATCTTTTTCGATATAACTGAGCAGACCGCAACCCGATTCGCAGTTAAAACAGATCGTCGGCACGATCATATAATTCTTTTTCTCGCGCTCGTGTCCGCTCGTCGGTTCATATTCCGTCCAATCATCCCACATCTCCGGCGGCGGATAATTCTGGAGTTCGCCCGGTTCATTGATGCGCGGAATTTCTTCCGCTTCAAAGGCGTGAAGATTTTCTATCAAGCCGAGTTTTTCGGCGATTGCTTCGATAAATGATGGTTTGTGTTTTTGCATAATGAAATCTGATTTGTCCGAAAAATCGGCTATGTATAATTTTCGATAAAAATTTCGTTTATTTGATTTAGATAATTTCCGTTTGGCTTGTCTTTAATAACAGATTGTCTGTAAATTTCGTATAGACTTAAAATTTCTTTTGTGGTTTCTTCGTCCAACAATTCCAAATCAAGCATTTGTGTTTTATTAATATCATTTGGCTCAAACTTCGTTAATCCGTTTCCATATTCACGTCGGTTGTCTTCAAAAATGCTTTTGGCTACATCGGTTAATAAATAAGCGAATAAAAGATCTAGGTTGAAATTAGAAAAAAGATTGTTTTGTGAAGGATATATGCAATGAAATGTTGTCAGGTTTGAAATATCAGCTTCGTTACGAATAAACTTCAATCCATTTCGATTAAAAACTGAAACCCAAATAGGCGCAGGAGGTCTATTTTCTAATGAATACCAAGGCGACCTGCTTGAGGTTAAGTATTTTTTATTTATTTCCTCATCAATGCCTTTTTGAAGATATTTTTCAACGCAATCATTTAACGAATCAATTACATTTAACAGAAAAACATCTCTATCTTTTTCTTTCAAAATTTGAAAATCGTCTTTTGTAAAAAAAGATTTCTTTATGTCAAAAGCCTTGCAAACACAGGGAAGTAAATATTTATCGGGAATTAAAAAATCAGTAGCTTTTGATTTATTGAATATGAAATACTCATTTGCTCCGGTTGCTATGCCACGAACGACTTTGCCAAAATTCGTAAATGGAACGAGATGCTTAAATTTTGTCGAATTTTGCTTTTGATAATACGCTCGCCATTTGATTTCAGGATTTAATTCGGAAAAATTAATTGTTTCATTTGGTTTTGAAAAGTTTGGATATGCCGAGATTGCTTGCTCAATTTTTTCTAAATCAGCTAACGAATGGACATTACTAAATTGAATTTTTTCGGCTTTATTATCATTTGCACAAAGAACAATTGAAGCTGTTGTCAGAGCATCGTCAAAAACATTCTCTTCAAAATTTATGACTATAATATGCCGGAGAGTTTTGCTTCTAATCAGATAAGTTTTAACTAATTTTCCATAGTCAGAATTCAGAAATTCAGAAGGAATAATATATGCGGCGCGACCATTTTCATTTAATTGAAAAATAGATTTTAAGAGAAATAATGTGTAAAGGTTCGTGAAACCATTTAATTTACATTTAAGTTTGGTTTCTATTTCTCTGAGAATATTTTTGTTGTCGTAATCGTGAAACTTAAAATATGGTGGATTGCAAATTATGCCGTCGTATTTATTCTCCCAATCGTTGTAAATATAATCTTGCAAGACAATTGATATGTTTTCTTGTCCATAAAAAGCCAGTTTCGCTTTTTCATAAATATTCAGGTCAACTTCAAAACCTTTAATCTCAACTTCATTATTTTGAGATAAAATTGCTCTCGAAAAAACTCCAAGCCCAAAAGCCGGTTCTAATACAGTTTTCAAATTATTATTTCCCAGAATCCATTTAGCCATTAGACTCGCAATTGGAAAAGGTGTAAAAAACTGTGCAAATTTTTTACGATGTTCTAGCGTCGTGAGTTTGGAATATTCACGTTCAATAAAATTATCTGTAATTGTTTCTTGTAGTAATTGCATTAAAAATCAGTTTCTTCAATTCCCAAAATACTCCTTAAATTATCAATGTCTAAAAACGCAGTTCCGCCCTTAAAAGTTACGTAAAACAACAATCGTCCTCTGTCCATTTCTTTTCTGACGCTTTCGTGTTTGGGTTCAATAACCTTTGAAGCAATAAGTTTTCCCGATTTTGAATTGATTTTGATGGTAGTCTTATTTTGATTTTTAGTATCGGTTTC
>JANPDZ010000463.1:0-6695 GCA_031431735.1 Acidobacteriota bacterium
CAAACAAATCACGATAGCGTCCTTCGCTGTCTTTTAACGCTTCTTCCGTCTCTTTACGTTCGGTTACGTCGCGCGCAACTCCCTGCACACCGACCGGTAAACCATTTCTGTAAATAACACTGCTGTTGATTTCAAGCGTCATCCGGCGTCCATTTTTGGCGAGGCAAACGGCTTCATAAACGGTCTGTTTTGCCCCTGAAGCAATTTTTTCAGCCAGCATCCGGCGTGACAGACGCAAGTCTTCCGGCGCCACGATCTGCTTCATGTTCATTTTCAGAATTTCTTCGCGGGTAAAACCGAAAACGCGTTCTGCCGCTTGATTTACCGAAACATAATTTCCCTCCAGGTCGTGAATATAAATCAAATCATTTGCATTTTCAAAGAGGTTCCGGTATCGCGTTTCGCTTTCCCTTAATTCCTCAATGGCTTGTTTGCGGTCAGTGATGTCAAGAATAATTCCCTGCCAACAGATAACTTTTCCTTCTTTATCATGAACAAAACTACCGCAGTCGAGCACCCAGCGAACAGTTCCGGTTTTGGTCACGATGCGGTATTCATAATTGGTTTCTTCGCCCGCCAGCATCGCCGCTTCCGTTTTTTCCAGAATGAGCCGGCAGTCTTCGGGATGAATGACGCGAAGCCACATATCGGGATTATTTTCCCAGTCCTCAAGCGGATAACCGAGCGATTCAAAAGCCGGGCTGACATAAAAAGGGGCAAAAGGCGGATTCGGTTCGACAGCATAAAACATCACGGGAAGATTTTCGATAAATCCGCGAAATTTTGCTTCGTTCTCACGCAAGGCGGTTAAGTTTTGGGAAATTTCAGAGTTTTTATTTTCATAAAGCGATAAAACTTTAATGAGACCCATATTTTTGTCTGACATAGGAAAATGTCCTTGGGGATAAATTATTATATTAATAAAAGAATGACAGATTTTGTAATTGTGACGGAAATTGGGCTACGTTTAATATGCTCTAATTATATATTTAAGTCATTTTGGTTGATTAAGTTGGACTAAAATATAAGTTAAAGAGCTTCTTGGGGAAACTGTCGCCGAATATTCACGCAAAATTTGTGCCAGTTTATTTACGCCAAATTTGTGCCAATTTATTGCACTTTTGTAACCTCCAAAATGGTCTCGCCGTCAATCGAAAAGGAACGATTGATAGCCGGACGCGGGGAATTTATCATCTAAGCCGTGCGTCAATATTTTTTGGCTTTCGAGGTCGTCAGCACAATCAGAATTCCTGCATAAATCGGCATCGTTATTTTCAAATCGAGCAAAATCATATTTGTTCATCTCTTCAAAAAAGTTGAAATTGAAACAAAAGCAGTTCAAGTATGCATTGAAAATTTCTGTCAATTTGACCAAAAAATTCTGTCAGTTTGAACGAATTGCATTTTGTAAATTAGTTAAGAATGTTGATTTCCATCAATTTACTTCGGGAAAATGAAATCCGCTCAAATCCCAAGCGAGTTCTATCGCAAACACTGTGCCGCTTTTCATTTTAGACGACAAAATCATCTGCGCTTTTTTTTAATCTTTTGAATTAGGCTGATTTCAAGCAATCCGTCGGGCACCGGAACCAATGTGATTAAGGGTTTTGACAAATCTCTCGCTCGAAAAAAAGAACAGCCTTTTTCAGACTGTCCCCTTTCCTTCTAGCTATGTGATTGAAGCTAGCTATGTGATTGCAGAAAAATTGAGTGGCGAATTTTCCCTAAACCTTTAACCGTTTAGATTTAATTCGAGATTTTTTTGAAGTGAGTTCACATCTCTTGACCAAGTCTCGACCTCAGCCCGCAAAACTTTTACGTCGGCACGAACATTTAGAATTACCGCTTCCAATCGGTCAAGCCGGACATCAAAACTCAACTGCATTTGTTTCATGGTTTGCCATTCACTTTCGAGCTTTGCAAAACGCGCACTCATTTCTTGATGCAATCCGCCAATTGCTTCAAGAATTCTGTTCGTTGCTTCGTCGTCTTTTCGTAAAGTTTCGTCAGATTCCATAGAATTTCCTCGCCAAAAGATTTTAACATAAAAACGAGTAGCGGCAACAAAATGTTGTGGCTTTTCTCGCCAAATTTCCCGAAAAAGGCTAAACTAAATTGAAATTCCGGTCATTCCAAAACATATGAAAAAATTTACCAGTTTGCTATTGCTTTTCGTTTTCAGCACTTCCCTTTTTGCCCAGACAATGCCAAAAGATGCCGACCCGAAGCTCTGGGCGCAAGCCTTAAAGATTCACAAAAAAGCCATTGTCATTGACGGACATAACGACATCACAAGCCCAATGGTTGATGACGATTTTGATTTGATCACCAATTCGATCGGGATGTTTCACGGCGACGGCGACCCGTTTCACACCGATCTCGGCAGATTTAAACAATCCGGCATCACGGGCGAATTTTTCTCGATCTATGTTTCGGGCACGGATTATCAAAAGGGCGGTAAGATGCGCCGCGCGATGGATCTGATTGACGCGACAAACCGCGAGGTCGAAAAACACGCAGACGTTTTAATGTCCTGCACGACGGCTGACGAAATCCGCCGCGCCAAAAAACAAAATAAGATCTGCGCGCTGATGGGCATCGAAGGCGGTTATGCGATCGAAAATTCGCTCTACGCCTTGCGCAATTTTTATCGTCTCGGCATTCGCTATATGACGTTGACGCATAATGTTTCGCACGATTGGGCTGACGCGCATCGCGGCGAGGTCAAAAATAACGGTCTTTCGCCGTTCGGCAAAGAAGTCGTTAAAGAAATGAACCGGCTCGGAATGCTGATTGATATTTCGCACGTTTCGGTCAAAACGATGTCGGACGCGCTCGACGTTTCGACCGCGCCGATCATCGCCTCGCATTCGGGCGCGCGCGGCGTCAACGATCATACGCGCAATGTGCCCGACGAAATCTTAAAACGCGTTGCGACCAACGGCGGCGTGATGATGATAAATTTTTACCCGTCTTTCCTTGATGCGCGAACCAACAAGGAAGAAAACGAACGGAGCGCAAAACTGAAACCGCAGATTGACGCACTTCGCGAACAATTCAAAAACAATCCGCAAGCCTTCAACGAAGCCGAACGCAAACTGCTTGAGGAAAATCCGATTTACATCGCGCCTTACACGCGGATTGTTGACCATATTGACCATATGAAAAAAGTCGCCGGCATTGACATCGTCGGCATCGGTTCGGATTTCGACGGTGTGCCGTTTTTGCCCGCCGGAATGAACGGCATGGAAGACCTTGTGTTGGTCACATACGAAATGCTCCGGCGCGGCTATACCGAACAGGAGATCCGCAAAGTTTTGGGCGAAAATTTCCTGCGCGCATTTTCAAAAGCCGAACAGGTCGCCCGCATTAATTCCCGCAAGATCAGCGGCGAAGGCAGTTTAATGAAGATCGGAAAATAATATGAAATTTTTCTTATTGTCATTTTTTATTCTCATCGCATTCACCGATGTTTCAGCGGGCTGTTCCCAGACGAAATTCGCAGAACCTCCGTGCGCTTCCTGGACGCGGGCTGATGTCGTATTTTCGGGAAAAGTTTTGAAGGTTGAAGACATCCCGAAAGGTGAAGACTTTCCCAAAGGCTCAAGGAAGATTCGTTTTCAGGTTCTGCAAAATTTCAAAGGCGCGGACAATCCGACTTTTGCGGTTGTCACAAATATTTTGATTGAAACTGACGGCGTTAATATCATCAAAAAAGGCGAAACCTGGATTGTTTACGCCAGAAACGATATTGTTGGTAAATCATTCACCGAATTTCGCCGCGTCAAGGTCGAACCGAAAACATCAAACGAAGAACTCGAAACGCTGAAAAACATCATCGCCGGAAAAACCTCCGCCGCTATTTCAGGACAAATTGTTTCGCAATCGCAGAATGCTATTTATCTTTACGAGCCGGTCGAAATAACAGTCGAAGGCAACGGCAAACGGTTTTCGGCTAAAACCGATGCGGACGGCTTTTTCGATTTTCCCGTGCCGTCAGAAGGAAAATACAAGGTCGAACTCAAATTTCCCTACAACGCGAATCTTGTTTGGGACGAAGGATTGCTGGGCACATCTTTCGCCCAAGGCAACCCGACAATTTTCAAATATGATGTTTCGCTAAATGACGGAGATTGTGTTTACAGTTTTTTTAAGGTATTAAAAAAGTAATTTATGGTAAAAATAGAGAACTGATTTCTCTATGCTTTTCAACTTTTTTGAAGTTATCAATAAAAAAGCTGTAATTTCGTTTATTGAGATTCTATGAAATCCACTTGTTTATTTTCATTTCTTCTAACCTTATTCACCGTTCAAAGTGTTATTGCCTGCACTTGTATTGACTATGGTGTTCCGACTTGTAAGCGATTTTCGGATTCGGATGCCGTTTTCATCGGGAAAATTGAGCGCATAACCTCGGCAGCGGCAGAAAAATATGCCAGAGTAACATCTAAAGGACTTAATTCGATTTCATGGGCAAGTCTTGGAATGATTGCGGTTCACTTTAAGGTTGAAAAATCTTTCAAAGGCGTTCAGGACAAAATAGTTAAAGTCTTGACCTATAAAGGAACATCTTGTGATTTAGAAATTAAGAAAGGACAAAGATGGGTGGTTTATGCCTCAAAGAATGAAGAAACCGGTTTTCTGAGTTTTGGTGCTTGTGGCGGAAATTACAGAATGTCGGAAGATTCAGACGTGATTCAAGAACTCGAAGGACTTTCTCAGGGAAAAGTCGAGATGTCGGTTGTCGGACGGGTTACAAGATACAAATATAACGAAATAAAAGACGCAAAAGTTTTTTTGGAAGGAAATGGTCTGTCATTATCAACTCAAACAGACAACGCGGGTTTTTATAAATTTTCTGTCTCGCTGGCGGGAAAATACAAAATTAAGGTCATTGTTCCGTTTAGCGCAAATCTTCTTCGATACGATGAAAGCCGTGATATTAAATCATCCCCGACCGAAACGGAAACTGCTTTTGAATACGAAGCCGAAGTTTCTCAATCCAATTGTGATTACGAATATTTTGATACTTTTACATTTGACCTGAAAGCAAATGCCGTCATCAACGGTAAATTTATATCACCTACTATGCAAGAGTTTCCCGCAATGTATCCTAAATTATGCAGACTGAAAAGAACCGAAGAAGAAACGCTTTCTTCGTGTTTTACAAATTATTGGGTAAAATCGGACGGAACATTTAGTTTTAGCGGTAATCGAGAAGGAAAATACATTATTGTTATCAGTGAAAATAATTTTCCAGAATTTCATTCACCCTTTTTAAAACATTTTTATCCCGGAGTGAGAGATTTTTCCGAAGCCCAAATTATCAATTTGGAACAGGGGGCAAAAACTGACGATTTCCGACTTTAATCTCCCGCCATCAATACCAACGCAAGAAGTAAAAGGCAGATTATTTTGGAAGAACGGCAAACCCTTGGTTCAAGTTGATTTAGATGAAAAGGGCGTTTATTTTCAATTTTATAATCCGCAAAAAAAAGGCAGCAGTTCATTAACAATGAGCCGCTACATTTCGCCTTTTGAAGAAGATAATGACGGTTTAAAACTCGGCAGTGACGGAACTTTTTCATTTCGAGGATTTGTCGGAAACAGCTATTTGATTAAGATTTCGGCTACCAATATAAAGGGGAAAAAATTTTCTAAACAAATAGAAATAAAAATTGATGAGAATCTGAAATTCCTTGAAGTGATCTTGGATACACCAGAAAAAGACTAAAAGAAATTTCTCTTTATGCTCAACGGAAAAAAAATAATCGTCGTCATGCCCGCCTATAATGCGGCGCAGACTCTCGCCAAAACTGTCGCTGAGATTCCGCGTGATATTGTGGACGAAATCCTGCTCGTGGACGACGCGAGCGCGGACGAAACCGTTGCGCTGGCGCGTGAACTCAATTTAACTGTCTTTCAGCACGCGCAAAACTTCGGTTACGGGCGCAATCAGAAAACCTGTTACCGCGAAGCCTTAAAACACAACGCCGATATTGTCGTGATGGTGCATCCCGATTATCAATACTCGCCCAACCTGATCGTACCGATGGCGGGAATGATCGCCTACGGCGAATACGACGCGGTGATGGGTTCGCGCATTCTCGGCAATGGTGCTATTGAAGGCGGAATGCCCGTTTATAAATACATCGCCAACCGTTTTCTGACGCTTGCCCAAAACATTCTGATCGGCCAAAAATTGAGCGAATATCACACGGGTTTCCGCGCTTTTCGGCGTGAAGTGATCGAGAGTTTGCCGCTCGAAGAAAACTCCGACGATTTTGTTTTCGATAATGAGATGATCTCGCAAGCTGTTTTTTTCGGCTATCGGATCGGCGAAATTTCGTGCCCGACGCGTTATTTTGAAGAAGCCTCTTCGATAAATTTCTCGCGTTCGGTAAAATATGGTTTTGGTGTTCTGGGAACATCGCTGAAATTCCGTCTGCATCGCTGGAAGATTATTAAAACACGGCTTTTCCGCAATCGCGGACAACGCCTTTTGCCGGATTATTATCAGGAGATCGAGAAAGAATCTTTATCCGAAGAAAACAGGACGCGGAGATGCGCGGGTGAAGGGGGTTTCCGCCGGTTAAATCCGTTTTATAAATTCGGCAAAACGGCAAGACCGCGCCACTCCCCCGCCTGGTTGGTGCGGGAGAAGAGTCGTTATAGGGGTGATGGTAATAATACGG
>JANPDZ010000464.1:0-19744 GCA_031431735.1 Acidobacteriota bacterium
AGAGAGTGGAGAATAAAAACCTCCGAACTCTCCACTCTCTACTCTCCACTCTCTACTCGAAAATGACTGAACTTTGGCTCAATTTTAAGGACGAAAAAGGTAAAGACCAGAGAGTTTTGGTCGAAGGCAAGAATTTTATCATCGGCCGACATTCAGAAAATGATTTGAGTATTCCAAGCGGAAAACTTTCGCGTCAACACGTCAAAATCGAATCTTTTGCCGAAGTTTTTATCGTTTCCGATTGTGGTTCGAGCAATGGAACGACGCTCAACGAAGACGATTTAGCCGAGCCGATCGCGCTTAAAGACGGCGACAAATTGAATTTGGGCGGCGGTGTGGAAATTGAAGTTGAGATGATTTCCGATAAACCGAAAGCAAAAAAAACAAAAGATGAAGATGATTCGGAAGAAGAAGCTTCAAGCAATTCAGCGTTTTCCGGCGGAACAAGCAGTCAGAGCGCATCGGCTTCGGCTTCAAACAATTCAGCAATTCCGACGAGTGTTTTTATCATCGCACCAATTCTCGCAATCGTTTTCTTGATGTGCGGCGGCGGACTGCTTTTCTTTTTTAGCGGAGACGACACTAAGAAAAGTAACGAAATCAGTTCTTACTATCCAACGCCTAATGAAACACCTGAAAAAACAAAAGAATCGCCGACACCAAAACCATCTTCAACGATCGGAAATTCATCAACCGGCGTAACGCCTTCGCCCGAACAGACAAACACGTCGCCAACACCTGAAATAACTGACGAAAAGAAAAAGATCGAGGTAAATTCCGCCTCGTTTATGCAGCGTATTGCGCTCAACGATCCGAGTGCTTTTTTGAAATCTACGGAAATTGAACTGGTCAATTCTAAACTCTCGGCGTTTAAAGGCTCAAGTAATTTGGCCGAAAACCTCAAATCAGTTAAAACTAACGCCTCAAAATTTAAGGAGTTGGCTGAGTCAAAAGGCTTAAAACCTCAGTTTCTGGCTGTTGCTGCCTTAACTGAGATCGGCAACAATAAAGGAGATCCAATAGAAGTCGCCAAAACAATGCTGCCGATCTTAGTTAATTTGCAAATTAAGCTTGCCAACAATCTGGCGGATGACTGCCTGATGATGATTGCTGCATACGACCAAGGCAAAGCGGGCAAATTTGAGAGTTTACGCGATAAGTTGGAAGGCTTGGGGAAAAAACATCCGAGTGTCAGTCCGCGTGAAATCCGCACGATTTGGTTTCTTAAAAAACAAGGCAAAATAACCGAAGCCGAATTTGAACACGCGCTTCGTTTTCTGGCAATCGGCACGATTATGCAAAACCCGAAAGATTTTAACGTCAATGCGGAAACAGTAACATTTTAAGATTATTTCGGGAAGTAAAAAATTCAACTCCCGTGAATTGCATTAAACACTATGGAAAATGATTCTGAATGGATTACCGGACAAGTTAAATTAAAAATTGGCAACATTCCTTTGGAAATGCAGATGACAGTGCCGGCGAAACCTGTAAAACCGCAAAGAATGCTGCCCATTTTTCAACAAATGGCAAATTCATTTGTCGAGATGGGCATTAGTGCGGTAGAAAATTCAGGCGCACAAATTTCCTGTCAAAAAGGTTGCGGAGCGTGTTGCAGTCAACCGGTTCCGTTAGCGGAAATTGAGGCTTACAAAATAGCCGAAGTAGTTGAAAACTTAACCGAACCGCGCCGCACCGAAATAAAAAAGCGTTTTGATGAAGCGTGTCATCGTTTTTATGAAATCGGATGGTTTGAAAAACTGGATAAATGCGTGTATCTTTCAAAGGAAGAACGCGAGAAAGTTATTTTGGAATATTTTTACGAAAATGTGGCGTGTCCTTTTTTGGAAGACGGCGCATGTTCAATTTATGAAGAGCGTCCGCTGGCGTGCCGCGAATATCTGGTCACGTCGCCGGCCGAAAATTGCTCCGCACCGTCGGATAAAACAGTTCATTTGATCGACCTTCCGATCAAATCTGCGGAAACTTTGCGGCAAATCGGCGACAGCAAAAATCTGAACGCGATAGTAAATTTTTTGCCCTTGATTCTCGCTCTCAAATGGACGGAGTTGCACGCTGATGAATTTCCCGAAAAAACAGGTGAAAGATGGATGGCGGATTTTTTCCAAAAATTGACAAACAGCCGGATTCCAAAAGAGAAAACCTTTTAGGATTTGTGTTAAGAAAGAATTCCGATAGCTATTTTTTGAGTATTAACCTTTTGCTATTTACTATTTTGGCATAACGATTTACTATAAACTTCTACAAATTATGAGCAAGTATCGCAAAATTGTCTGGAATGAAGGGATGCTTTTAACGCCCCATCATTTTCAGCAATGGGACAACTATCACGAAGAGCTTTTGAATTCGCGCGTGCGCTCAATGATGGCGTATGAATATGGCATTTTGGATTTGCAAATCAGCCGCGAGGCAATCGCCAACGGCAATTTTCAAATAATCAGCTGCCACGCTGTTTTGCCTGACGGCTTGATGGTCAATGTACCGGACGCGGAAGCTGTTCCGGACTTGCGGCAAGTCGGGAATCATTTTCATCCCGAAGCCGAAAAACTCGGCGTTCATCTGGCAATACCGGCAAGGAAAATGGGCGAAGCGAATTTTCAGGGAAACGGAGCAAAAGGCAACATAAATTTACGATTTTTGCAGGAAGGTGCGCTCGTTAAAGACGAAACCAGCGGCATCAACGAACAACCGCTTGCCTATGCAAAAAGCAATCTGCGGATAATTTTCGACGACGAAGTACGCGACGGTTTTACGTCGATGAAAATTGCCGAACTGATGCGCACGCCGACCGGACAATTGAAGATCAACGAAGATTTTATTCCGGCCACTTTAAAATCATCGGCTTCCGCCTGGCTCGTCAATATGCTTCGCCAATTAGTTGAAATTTTGAACACAAAAAGCGGAAGCCTCGGCGAACAGCGGCGGCAGAGAAACGCCAGTTTAGCGGATTTTACGACCTCGGAGGTCGCGGTTTTCTGGCTTCTTCATACAATAAACTCCGCAATTCCGACGATGGCACATTTTTTCCGTTCGCCGGTGCTTCACCCCGAAAAAGTTTACCTTGAAATGGCGGAACTCGTCGGCAAATTAATGACGTTTTCGGTTGAGCTTTATCCGCGCGATATCGTAAAATATGACCATGACGATTTGTATTTTACGTTTTACAATCTTTCGACGCAGTTAAAAGAATTGCTTGAAACCGTAATTCCAAGTCGTTGTGTTCCGATTCCGCTTGAAAAAACACGCGACACGCTGTATGTCGGACGCGTTGAAGACGAAAGACTTTTGA
The DNA here is from genome assembly GCA_031431735.1 of Acidobacteriota bacterium. Taxonomy (GTDB): domain Bacteria; phylum Acidobacteriota; class Blastocatellia; order Pyrinomonadales; family Pyrinomonadaceae; genus JAFDVJ01. The sequence goes on from JANPDZ010000464.1 coordinate 3,311, forward strand.
AAGAAGCCGGTTTTTATCTGGCGGTTCGCGCCCAGATGCCCGAATCGAAGCTTATCGAAGGAGTTCCGCGGGTCATTAAGATCGGTTCGCGCGATGTAATTGACACGATCATCAATTCGGCTCTGCCGGGCGTTGTGTTGACGCACGCGAGTCCGCCGCCCGCGCCGGTTCCAACCCGTGTCGGTTTTCGTTATTTTATGCTCGACACGATCGGTCCTTATTGGGAAGGCATCAAAGGCTCAAAAGTCATCGCTGTTTATGTGCCGGACGACATTCCCGACGAAAAATTGGAACTTTATGCGGTAAAACCATAAAACAGTCGAGAGTCGGGAGAAATTCTTTGACTCTCGGCTCTCGACTTAAAGAATATGAGCGAAAAAGCAAATCCAAATGATCTAATCGCCTTTGCGGGGCCGATTTTTGATTTAATTCTGCGGCTGAAATCCGGAATTGTCGCACCATCCAATGATTTGCGTCCGAAAATCGTCGCGATGCTCACGGATTTTGAAAAACGCGCCGAGCGCTATCGTTTCAGTAGCAAAATCACGCAGGTCTCAAAATTCGCGCTTGCCGCGTTTGTTGACGAAACCGTTTTGACGAACAATTTCCACCTCAAGGAAGAGTGGGAAAAAAATCCTTTACAACTTGAATATTTCGGCGAATCACTGGCGGGCAACAAGTTTTTTGAAAAACTGCTGGCGATGATTAAACAGGTCGATGTCACCGCTGATGCGGTCGAGATTTATTACGTTTGTATGCTGATCGGGTTTAAGGGCCGATACGGCGTGTATGAAAAAGAAAAATTGCTGGCGATTATGCAGGAAACGGCAAATGCGTTGGTCAAAGCCGGAAAAATCAGACCGGTTGAACTTTCGCCGCACTGGCTTGCCAATGACCAACCGAAACCGCCGGAAAAAAGCGGGATGCCGACCTGGGCAAAAATCTCGGCACTCGGCGGACTTGGATTTGCCTTCATAATTTATTTAGTGATGTTTCTGGTAGTTTCGACATTTTTAAAAGAAGCTTTAAGTAAACTGCAATTGTAACGATTTGATTGATTTAGAATATGAATTCCTGGCACGCTCAACAACTTAAATTTGCGTTCGGTATCGGTGGTTTTATGTCGTTTTACGGCGTTGTCGGCTTGCTCACATGGTTTGGCGGCCAAAAACTGGGGTTGCCCGTGAATTCAAGAATAATGGTGATCGTGGTGCTTCTGCTCACTTTACCGTTTATGTTGATACTCGGTTATGTCGTCACGCGCCGCTCGGCAAAGAAAGCGGAAGAGGCAAAAAAAGAAGCTGAAGAAAAAGCGGTCGAAAAAGCAACCGGAAAGGTTGCCGACGATGGTGAAAAACCGCAAAAAGTTTCGTCGCCGACGGGTGATTATCAAGATTTACCGGGTGGTGCCGAAGAAGTCGTCAAATTTCTGCAAACATCAAATTTGGGTGGCGCCATCGGAAAAGAAGCGATTTACTCGCTGCCCTGGTATATCGTTGCGGGAACACCAAAATCCGGTAAAAGCTCGCTCGTTTTGGGTTCAAGTCTGAATTTCCAAACTCTGCCAAGTCAACGTCAATCCGAGCAAAAAATGATTCGCCCGACCCGCAACATTGATTGGCGCGTCACCAGCGATGCTGTTTTTGTTGATACGGCAGGACGTTATCAAACGGAAGGCGCTGACGAAGATGAATGGAATTCGCTTCTTGAAACCATCAAAAAATCGCGCTCAAATCGTCCGATTGACGGAATGTTGCTGATTGCCGACACCGAAAAGATCTTAGCTGCGGACGAACGCGAGATCGAAGAACTCGCCAAAGTAATGCGCACGCGTCTGGATGCGGCGATGCAACGTTTGAAAGTTCGTTTTCCGGTCTATCTTATTTTTACGCATGCTGACGCGATCGAAGGCTTCCGCGACTCGTTTTCGACTTCTAAAAAAGAAGGCGAAACGCTCGTTTGGGGTGCCACGATTCCGCTTGAAAAAAGCGAAAATGCCCATTCGCTGTTTGATGAAGAATACGGACTTTTACATAATTCGGTAATGAAACGCCGACTGATGCGCCTCAGCGCACCATTTCCGCCGGTTCGTCAACTGAGAATTTTTAATTTTCCGCTCCATTTTGGTTCAGCGCGGCGTAAACTCGGAGCATTTGTTTCCGCGCTGTTTCGCCCGAATCCGTTCAGCGAAAATCCGTTTTTGCGCGGGTTTTATTTTACGGCCGTTCCCGCCAACCGGCAGGCTGTGCAAGGCGATAAAACAATGGGCACGGCGCAACCGCAAACTGTCGGACTGACATTTTTTACTGAAAAACTTTTCCGCGATGTCATCTTGCGCGACAAAGATCTGGTCAGAACTTTTCTAGAACAACGCCAAAAACCGCCGATTCTGGGTTGGCTAATAACGCTTTTGGGTGCGACATTGGTGCTTGTTTTTTTGATTTTGACAGGTGTTTCGCTCTCCAATAACAACACGTTGCTGAAAGCTGACGCAGATATCGGAAGCGCGGTCTTAAACATTGTTCGGGCAGACGGGAATGCTAATCCGCTCAGCAAAACACCTGATGCCGCCGCCCGAGAAGTTGAGGCAATTGAGCGTCTGCGGCAAGCGATGGACGAGCTGGATCGCTATGACCGTAACGGTGCGCCGATTTACCTCGGAATGGGTTTGTATTCGGGAAATACGATTTACAAGGGCGATGAAAAAACAAAAGGGTTGCTGAACATTTATTACAACGCCATCGGACGCCGTTATATGGATCCGACGGTCAGACGGGTCGAAGACGAGTTAAGAAAGTTCGCGGCCGGCCCGGCATTTCCGGATTCAAATAAACTAACGCCGCAAGATGAAGACCTTTTGGGTAAAAATTACGATTTGCTTAAAGTTTATCTGATGCTTTCGGATAAATACCGCGATAAATCAAACGACACCGATATTGTCAACACATTGAAAGAATTTTGGTTTACCGAATCGAAAATACCCGAAAATTACAAGGAAGATGCGGAAAAGCAGTTAAAATTTTACGCCAAGCAATCCGACCGTTTCGAAGGGCCGGACAAATTTCCGCGTATTCAGAACGACCTCAATCTAGTGACAGAAGTTCGTAAAAAATTGCAGGCGTTTCCGCCGTTTCAACGCTACTACAAAGACAAAGTGACTGAAATCTCGAAAGAGGTTGAGAGCAAATTCGGTGCGATGACGATTGAAGCAATATTGCAGCGCAACAGTGGCGATGTCGGGTTTATGGACGGCGGCGACGGTGTTCAGGGTGCCTATACGGTCGAAGGATTTAGATTGATGGATACCGCCATCAAGTTGTCGGCAAAAGAACTCCGCGAAACAAATTGGGTAATGACGGATGATAAATCCGCCAAACAGGAAGTTGTCAACCTTATCGAATCGCCGGATGCGCAAAAGATCCGCGACCGATATTTCCGCGATTATGCCGACCGTTGGCGCAATTTCGTTAAAAGCATCAGGGTCAAAGCCTACAAAAAAGATTCTGACAAAGATAAAGATAAAGTTTCGGCAAAAGAGGCGTTGGCTTCTTTTTCATCAGACAATTCGCCGATGAAGGTTTTGCTTAAAGAAATTGCAAAAAACACAAATCTTTCATCAAAATCTAAACCAGTCGGTTGGTGGGACACGATTAAAGGCTGGTTTAAGACGGTCACACTTCCCGACACGACCGGCAGTGAGGCGGTTGAAAGAGAATTTCGTCCATTATTCACTTTTGTTGAAGACAAAGGCGACAAAAACGCTAAAATTCCCGTGGACGAATATCAAACGGCAATCACCGAAGTTTCGATTAAATTCAATGGATTTTCCGATAATGACATAAACGAATTACCGACGCTACCAGACGATGATAGAAATAAAAAGTTTCCGCAGCTAAATGGCGTAATCGGCAAAATTGACGGTTTGACAAAATCGTTCAAAGATACAAAAGATGCGGCGGTCGGACCATTTTTTTCCGACCTTTTGAAACAACCCGTCGGAAATCTGAAAGCATTACTCGGTGCCGATACTATCAAACAACTCGCCGAAAAATGGACGAACGAGATTTTAATTGAAGCGCAAAAAGCCGAGCAAGGTTATCCGTTTGAAGCGAGTGAAAAAGATGCCGATTTTGCCAACTTAAAAAATTATTTTGCCACCACCAGCGGAAAACTATCGCAGTTTTACGATAATAATTTGAAGAAATATTTTGACGGCACGCCGGGACAATTAAAACTTAAAGATAATGCTCCTTTTACACAGGAATTTGTTGATTATTTGAACAAGGCATTTACGCTCCGGAAGGCACTTTTCGACAAGGGCGATGATGTCAAATTTGACTACAATTTTGAGTTAACCAATCCGAAAGATGCTTTGGTTGAAATGACGATTGACGGAATAACTATTTCTTCGGCGGACAAACCGTCATCACCAATTAGTTTTCCCGCAACCACCGGTGGCGGAAACGGTGTGTCAATTAAAATTCTTTCGACGACGGGAACAACTTCGACATCAGGTACGACAACTACGACAAATACTTCGTCGTCTTCCGTCAATACTTCAAGTTCAACAAATTCGGCGCCAACGACCAAATTTATCCAGAATAGTAACAGTACTAACAGCAGTTCGCCGGATGAAAAATCATTTTTGGGACCGTGGGGATTGTTCAGATTCTTTGATGCCAGCAATCCACAAAAAACGGACAATTCATATTCATTGTCTTATAAACTGAAAAGCGGTAAAACTTTAACAGCGAAAATCACGCCCTCCGGGGTTGATCAGTTTAACAAAGATATTTATAAACTACGTGCGCCGAAAACTATTTTGAAATAAGTCGGCTAAAGGAAAATTAATGAACGAAGCGAAAACACTACTTGAATCAGGCAACTTAAGCGGGGCAATCGAAGCGGCTCTCGCATTGGTAAAAGCAAATCCGACGAACAGTTCGGCACGAATTTTTCTTTTTGAGCTTTCGGCTTTTGCCGGTGATTGGGAACGTGCTAAACGACAACTCGATGTGATCGGTCATCAGGATACGACCGCGATGATCGGCTCGAAAATTTACGAGCAGTGCGTTATCGCCGAAGGCAAACGCGCCGATTTTTTCTCGAAGGGCGCCAAACCGGAGTTTCTCGCCACCCCGCCCGATTATATTTACGGACTTTTGACGGCAAACAATCGGGTACACGAAGCCAATTTGGCGGAAGCTCGTGATTTTTTGGATAAGACAGAAGAGGAACGTCCGGCGTTTGCCTGCAAAATTAATGGTAAAGATGCAGAGGATTTTCGTGATTATAACGATTTAACCTCGTCAATTTTGGAAGTAATCATCAAAGACAGTTATGTTTGGGTGCCATTTGAGCAAATCATAAAGATCACTTTTGCCGCGCCAAAATCGTTGCGCGACCATTTTTGGCTGCAAGCTACATTGGAAACCGACAATGGCACGAACGGCGACGTTTTTATTCCGGCCCTTTATAATAATTCGTGGCGAAGCGGTGATGACAAGGTTCGCCTCGGCAAAGTTACTGACTGGCGCGATATCGGCGAAGATATTTATGTCGGCGAAGGAACAAAACTTTTTGCCACGGGTGGCGAACATAAAACAATTTTGGATCTGGAAACGATTGAATTTATTAAAGAGTAGGCGAAACACCGGTTTTTCCGTCAGGGAAAAAGCTGATTCTTATAAAACGTTTGTGTTATTTAAATCCGATGCGAAAACGACCAAATCGCATCGGCCGCCAAACAGGCGAATTAAAGATTTTTTTTAGGTAAGAGTCGCATAAAATTGTGGACAAGACGTATAAAAGGTTCGTCGATGGAAGTTTTTTAGTCGAGTAGTCCGGCATTATTTTAGACCGATTGAATGTAAAATAATTTTGAATGTAAGGGAATTTTTTAATGGCAGAAATTGAATCAAAACCATCCGTAATTAATTTTGAAACTTTGCTTGCGCCTGTTTCCGAAGAAAAGCCATCGGGTGAATACCTGCGATATTCGGGAATTTACGACGAAATTTCCGAAGCACGGCGAGCGGATAAAGATGTGTCGCAGGGAGAATGGCAAACCGAGATGAAGGTTGCCGATTTTCGCAAAGTTATCAGTTTAGCCGTTCCCCCACTTGAAAAGGACACGAAAGATTTGCAAATTGCCGCGTGGCTTTCCGAAGCCTTGGTTAAAGAACACGGCTTCGTTGGTTTGCGCGACAGTTTAAAAATGTTAATAGGCTTTCAGGAAAAGTTCTGGGAAACTCTGCACCCGGAAATTGACGAAGGCGATATGGAAGGTCGTGCTAATGCCCTCGCGTGGATGGAAGAGCAAACCGCTTTCGCCATCAGGCAAGCCAAAATTACTGGCTACGCAGGTTACAGCTTTGTTGATTGGGAAGATTCAAAACGCTTTGATATTCCCGATAATATTGAATCCCTCGACACCACCGACCAGAAAAAATATAACGAACTGCGGGCACAAGCCGAAAAAGAAAATCGCGTGACGGCAAATAAATGGCGTGCGGAAATAGCCCAAACGCGCCGTGTCTTTTACGAAGGATTAGCGGTTTTGATTGACGAATGCTGGGCGGCGTATAACGATATCAATCGCGTCATCGAAGAGAAATTTGACCGTAATCAAGCTCCCGGTATGAACAATCTGAAGAAAGCTTTGGATGAAGTTCAATCACAAGTTAAAAAGCTTTTGGAAGAAAAACGTGCCGAGGAACCTGACGAAGAAGAAGAAGCTGCGGACGGTGAAACAGTGGACGGCGAAGACGGCGCAACCGTTAAAGTGGCAGGAGTTGCAACCGCCAGTGGCGCGATCCAAAATCGGCAAGATGCGCTGAAACGACTCGGAGACATCGCCGTATTTTTCCAAAAAACCGAGCCGCACAGTCCGATTTCATATCTCATTCAACGTGCCGTGAAATGGGGCAATATGCCGCTTGAAAGTTGGCTACAAGATGTCATCAAAGACGAAACCGTTATTTTCCAGATTCGGCAAACGCTTGGATTTAATACCAATTTACCGGAGTCGTCCGAGTGAACGAAATGAGGCAAGAATAGTTAAGAATTAAAAATTTTAACCGTAAATAAAAAACTAAAAACGAAAGGAGCAAACAATAAATGGCAAGTAAAGAAAGCATACAACATAAAATTGACCGTGTTCGCCCCCCGCGCGTCCAAATCACTTACGATGTGGAAGTCGGTGGAGCAATTGAATTAAAGGAACTACCGTTTGTGGTTGGTGTAATGGGTGACTTCGTGGGAAAACCCGAAGAACCGTTACCCGCTATCAAAAATCGTAAATTTGTTGAAATTGATCCGGATAATTTTAATCAGGTGCTTGCCGGAATGAAACCGCGTGTTGCTTTTTCAGTTGATAACAAACTGCAAGACGATGGAAGTAAATTGGGCGTTGACCTGACATTCGGCAATATCGAAGATTTTGAGCCGGATCAAATCGTCAAGAATGTTGAACCGCTTCGAAAACTCGTCGAAGCGCGTCAGAAACTTTCTGATTTGCGGTCCAAAATGGACGGCAACGAAAAATTGGAAAACATCCTGAACGATATTATTGCTGATACCGATAAGCAAAAACAATTGAGCGACGTGCTCGGCATTGAAGGTAAAAAGGAGGAATAAATTATGGCTGATAAAGCAAAACAACAAGCAGAAGCTCAAGTCGAAGAACAGGTGCAGGAAGTCAGCCTTCTTGACCAGATTTTGACCGAAGGCAAAATGGCGCGTGACGACTTTCAAAAAGAACAAGCTAAGGATATGATTGGCGAATTTGTCAGTCAGGTGATGAGCGGCACACTGACAATGTCTAAAAATATGGACGTTGCGATCAATGCCCGTATCGCCGAGATTGACCGTCTTCTGTCGGCGCAGATGAACGAAATTATGCACCACCAAGAGTTTCAGAAACTTGAAGGTTCGTGGCGCGGAATTCATCATCTTGTCAAAAACAGTTTGACCGGCACGATGCTGAAAATTCGCGTGATGAGCGTTACGAAAAAAGAACTTCTCAAAGATTTTGAACGGGCACTTGAATTTGACCAATCCGCAATGTTCAAAAAAGTCTACGAAGAAGAATACGGAACATTCGGTGGGGCTCCTTACGGTGCACTCATCGGCGACTACGAATTTGGTAACCATCCGCAGGATTTGGCATTGCTCGAAAGTCTTTCGCAAGTTGCCGCCGCTGCGCATGCGCCGTTCATAAGTGCCGCGTCGTCGGAAATGTTCGGTTGGGACGAGTTTTCGGAAATGACGGAGGTTCGTGATATTTCGAAGATTTTCGACCGCCTGGAATATTCGAAATGGCGTAGTTTCCGTGAATCGGAAGATTCGCGCTATGTTGGGTTGACGCTTCCGCACGTTTTGGGACGAGTTCCCTACGGAGCTGCCACCAAACCGATCGAAAATTTCAATTTTGAAGAAGATGTTGACGGCACCGACCACAAGAAGTATCTGTGGAGCAATGCTGCTTATGCGATGGGAACACGGCTCACTGAAGCATTTTCGATGCATAGTTGGTGTGTAGCGATTCGCGGTGTCGAAGGCGGCGGTCTGGTTGACGGTTTGCCGACCCACACATTTGAAACAGATGAAGGCGAAGTTGCAATGAAATGCCCGACGGAAGTAGCAATTACCGACCGTCGTGAGAAAGAATTTTCCGACAACGGTTTTATTCCGCTTGTTCACTGCAAAGGTACGGATTACGCGGCCTTTTTCGCGACGCAATCGTGCAACAAAGCAAAAAAATATGATACTGATTCGGCAAATGCTAATGCGCGTTTATCAACACAGTTGCAATATATTTTCGCCGTGTCGCGTTTTGCACATTATTTGAAATCAATGATGCGCGATAAAATCGGTTCATTTATGTCGCGGCAAGAAGCACAGATTTTCTTGAATCGCTGGATCAGCAAATATGTTCTGGAAAACGATGTCGCACCGGCAGCACAAAAGGCGAAATATCCGTTGCGCGAAGCACGTGTGGATGTTTCGGAAATTCCGGGCAAACCGGGATGTTACCGGGCCGTTGCTTTTCTGCGTCCACACTTCCAATTAGATGAACTTTCTGTCTCGCTGCGGTTAGTTGCGGAACTGCCGCCACCGGCGAAATAATTGAGTTTTGCAAAAAAAATTGCAAATCTTTATAAAATTTCGCAAAAGAAATCTTTCGATGCGTCTTAATTAAGAAGCGAGCAGTAAGACTCGAAGAAATTGAAAGATATTGAGGAAAAGGTTGTTTGGCCAATTAGCTGAACAACCTGACAAATAAAAAAACAGTTATTTTGAAAGGAGCAAACTAAAATTATGGCACAAGCAGATTATTACTTGAAAATTGATACTATCGAAGGCGAATCCGACGCGGTCGGTTTTGAAAAACAAATGCAAATTGAATCTTGGTCGTTTGGCGCGAGCAATTCCGGTTCAGGAGTCCAAGGTACTGGTTTAGGCACCGGAAAAGTTAGTCTTCAAGACTTTCACTTTGTCGTCCAAAACGGTAAAGCATCGCCGCAACTCTTCTTAGCGTGCGCAAAGGGCAACCACATTCCGCAAGCTATTTTGAGCTGCCGCAAAACGGGTGGCGATGGTAGTCCATACACCTATACGAAAGTGACGTTTGGCGACATCGTAATCTCGTCATTCCAAACCGGCGGAAGCAACGGAAGTTCGATTTTGCCGATGGAACAGATTTCGTTCAACTTTACAAACATTACGTTTGAATACTTCCAACAAAAATCGGATGGTTCGGTTGCTTTGACCAACACCACCAGCTACGACATCAAGAAAGTCGAAGGCACAGGAGCCTAAGATTCTCGAAGGTCTTCAATTGTCCGCCATCGGTTTTCGGCGGCGGACAATTTTCAAAGAAATCAAAAATTTTCAAATACCGTCGCTTAGAAGCGGCGGTATCTTTTCTCTTTTTAAATAATGTCACGAGTTGATAACGAAATTCGCATAAAGCCTTCAATTTTGGATAGGCTACTAGATTTTGAGCCGGATGTGTCGCGTGAAGCGCCAAAATCGCGTTCAAAATCGCTTCGTGAATTAAAATTATCGGTGCGGCGCGATTTAGAGTGGCTTTTAAATTCCCGATGTTTTCCCGAAGAAATTGACGAGCGATTGGAAGAAGTCAAAAAATCGGTTGTCGTTTACGGATTGCCGGATATTACAGGTATCAGCGCGAAAAGTCATATTGAGCAAAAACGCTTGGCAGACGCGCTCGAAAATGCAATCAAAATCTTTGAACCGAGATTTTTGAATTTGAAAGTTACCCTTGAACCCGTCAACAATATTGACCGGATGTTAAAATTTCGTATCGAAGCACGTCTTAATGTCGAACCGACACCTGAACCGATTGCTTTTGATACTGTTCTTCAACTCGGAAGTGGCGAGTTTGAAGTAAAAGAAAAATAAGACTTTATTTCGTTTTTTTCCTTTTTATCAATTAGAATAATTCAATGCGCGACGAACTATTAGGTTACTACGAACGCGAACTCATCTTTCTACGCCGAATGGGTGCGGAATTTGCCCGCAAATACCCGAAAATTGCGGCGCGACTTCTGCTTGACGAAGAAAAAATAGAAGATCCGCATGTCGAACGAATCATCGAAGCCTTTGCTTTTTTGACGGGAAGAATTTCGTTAAAACTTGACGACGAACTTCCTGAAATTACCGAATCTTTTCTAAATGTTCTTTATCCTCATTATCTTTCGCCAATTCCTTCAATGGCGATCACGCAGTTTTCCTTTGGTTCGCCAAATGATAAATTAACGGCTGTGCAAAAACTTGAGCGTGGAGCAAAGCTTAATTCCCGTCCGGTTGACGGAACACCCTGTCAATTTCGAACAGGCTTTGACGTTCAGCTTGTACCGATGGAAATTCAGTCTGCCGCGCTTGAATCAAACGCGCCGAAAGACGGGCGCGGAAAATATACCGACAGTCATATTCGCCTTAGTATGCGTTGTTTCGGCGATGCCAACTTACATGAGTTTAAGGTTGGCAGCACAAACGAGCCGCTAAAGTTTCTGCGTTTCTATATCAACGGCGACCCGCAATTGATTTTTCCGCTTTACGAAATTATTTTCAATCAGGCGACAAAGGTCGAGTTTCGTGCCAGAGAAACTCCGATTGGCAATAAAACTTTAAAAACATTAACAAATATTCAACTAAAACTTCCCGATCCGGTAATTTTATCGGCCGCAGATGCGATCAAACAAGTCGGGTTTTCCGAAGAAGAATCGTTGTTGCCATATACCAAACGCTCATTTCAGGGCTATCGTCTTCTGACGGAATATTTTGCCTTTCCGTATAAATTTTTGTTCTTTGATATTTATGGATTTGATCAGGCAATTGCCAAAAAATTTGGTAGCCATTTCGATGTTATTATTCATTTAAAAGATGTTACGCCGCCAAAAGCTCCGGTTACGGCGGATACTTTTCGTCTCGGCTGCACGCCGATTATCAATCTTTTCTCAAGAATGGCGGATCCAATTTATCTTTCACAGCAAAAATACGAATATCACGTTGTACCGGACGTTCATCGTCAAATGACGACCGAAGTTTATTCGGTTGATGAAGTTATCACGACCGAACCCAAAACGAACACAACCCGTGTGTTTTCGCCGTTTTATTCGCTTCGACACGCTTACGGCGAACAAATGGAAAAAGCCTTTTGGTATGCCTCGCGGCGCGATTCGCAACGCGAAGAAGACGAAGGAACGGAAATGTTTATTTCGCTTGTCGATATGAATTTTAATCCGCGGGTTCCGGCCGTGGAGGTTCTAAATATCAGAACAACCTGCACAAATCGGGATTTACCCGCGAGACTTCCTTTCGGCGGACGCGAAGGTGATTTTGAAGTTGAAGGAAGCGGTCTGCTTTCAAAGGCGCGATGTTTGACAAAGCCGACGGAAACTTTGCGTCCGGCTCGCCGACGGGCGCTGCAATGGCGGCTGATTTCGCACTTAAATCTAAATTATTTATCAATCATTGAAAGCACGAACGGAACGCCCGAAGCATTGCAGGAAATTCTGCATCTTTACAATTTTGACGATTCTTCGGCAACCCGAAAACAGATCTTAGGGGTTTCGGGAATCGAAAGCCGAAAAGTCGTGCGGCGGATCGGTGAACATATCGGCGCGGGTTTCGTGCGCGGGTTGGAAACAACCCTGACGATGAATGAAGAAGAATTTGTTGGCAGCGGAATGTTTTTGTTTGCCTGTATTTTGGAAAGATTTTTTGGGCTTTATGCCTCGCTTAATTCTTTTAATCAGATGGTTCTGCGAACAAAACAGCGCGAAGAAGATGTCAAAGTATTTGTGCCGCGAACCGGCGAACAGATTTTGTTGTAAGAAAAAAAAGTAAAACGTGAGAATGTAAGTGCATTTTCGCCATCAAGCAAGTGCTGCTTTTTCACTTTTAAACTTTTTTACATTTTCACTTTAGATATAATGGCGGAAAAACCTTTAAATCAGAAACTTGCTGACGAACCGTATAAGTTTGATTTCTTTCAAGCTGTCCGTCTGCTCGAAAAAGTGTTCCCCGAACGCAAGCCAGTCGGGCGCGAAGCATTGCCGCATGAAGAAATTGTCCGTTTCCGTTCACGGATGAGTTTAAATTTCCCTGCCAGCCAAATTCACGAATTCAAAGAATCATTCGACGAATTCACCGAACAGAAAACGCTCGAAATGTTCATCAATTTTATGGGAATGGTCGGTGTTTCGGGCGTGATGCCGATTCATTACACCGAACTCATAATGGAGCGCGTCCGTTATCGTGACACAGCGATGTGGATGTTTTTGGATATTTTTACGCATCGTTCGGTTTCGATGTTTTTTCGAGCTTGGGAGAAATACCGATTTCCGGTCAGCTATGAACGCGGACAAGATGATTTCACGGCATTTCTTTTTGATTTTGCCGGACTCGGCACAAAAGGTCTGCGCGGACGAATGGATTTGGAAGACGAGTCGCTACTTCCCTACGGCGGTTTGATTGCCCAAAAACCACATTCGGCAATCGCTTTGGGCAATATTTTGAGCGATTACTTTCGCGTCAAGGCAAAAATCCTACAATTTTTCGGTCAATGGTTGGATTTAGACAACACAAGCATAACAAAACTCGGTCAGGCAAACAGCGGTCTCGGAAAAACTGCGATTATCGGAAGCCGCGTTTGGGAACAGCAATCAAAGTTTCGGATTGTTTTCGGGGCACTGACATTCAACGAATTTCAAGCCTTTTTGCCAAACGGAACGTCTCATAAACCGATGAAATCGATCGTGAAGTTTATGAACGGTCTCGAATTCGATTTTGATGTTCAGCTTATTTTGCAAGCCAAACAAGTTCCCGGCACGATTTTGACAACACGTGCCAAACGCCGTCCGATGCTCGGCTGGACTTCGTTTCTAAAAACAAAGCCATTTACACAGGACGATGGCCAGGTTGTTTTGAAAATAGATAATTAAAACCGTTTCAGATATTTAAGGAGAAAGAAGAAAAATGAATGTAAATTTAAAATCATTAGTCGGTAGATTAAACGACACTTGTCGCGGTGCGCTTGAAGGCGCGGCAGGGCTTTGTCTTTCGCGCACGAATTACGATGTGGAAATCGAGCATATTTTAGCCAAATTGCTCGAACAGGACGACACGGATTTGCATAAAATCTGTCATCATTACGAAGTCAATATTGACCGTTTGACGAAAGATGTCGAAACTGCGCTGAATCGCCTGAAATCGGGGAATTCGCGCACACCGGGATTGAGCGAACGCTTGCCATTGTGGTTTCAAGATGCGTGGCTGCTTGCATCGGTCGATTTTGGCGCGGCACGGGTGCGTTCCGGTCATTTAATTTTGGCTCTGCTTTCCAACGAAGGCACGGCTCGAATCGCCCGTGATGTTTCGAGAGAATTCAGCCATATTTCGGTCGAATCTCTAACCACGAAATTACCGGAAATTACAACAGATTCATCAGAAGCACGCGACGCCGTGGCACTTGGCGAAACTGCCGGAAGTTCTGACGGCGCGCCTGTCGCATCGGGCGTTCCGGGCAAGACCAAAGCTCTTAACCAATACACCGAAGATCTGACGGCGAAAGCGGCGGCAGGAAAAATTGACCCGATTCTCGGACGTGATTTTGAGATTCGCCAAATCGTTGATATTTTGACGCGACGACGACAAAACAACCCGATTTTGACGGGCGAAGCGGGCGTTGGTAAAACAGCGGTGGTCGAAGGTTTTGCCTTGCGAATTTCACAAGGCGACGTTCCCGATCCTTTGAAAAACGTCGCTGTTCGCACGCTTGATTTGGGGCTTTTGCAAGCAGGTGCGGGCATCAAAGGCGAGTTTGAAAGTCGTCTAAAATCAGTCATTGATGAAGTTAAATCTTCGCCACAACCGATTATTTTGTTTATTGACGAAGCACACACGATGATTGGCGCAGGCGGACAAGCGGGCGGAAATGATGCCGCGAATTTACTCAAGCCTGCTTTGGCGCGTGGCGAGTTGCGAACTATTGCGGCGACAACTTGGGCGGAATACAAAAAATATTTTGAAAAAGACGCGGCTCTGGCGCGAAGATTCCAAGTCGTCAAAGTTGAAGAACCCGACGAAGAAAAAGCGATTGGAATGATGCGCGGTTTGCTTGATAAAATGGAAGAGCATCACAATGTCCGAATTTTGGATGAAGCGATCGTCGAAAGCGTTAAATTATCTCATCGCTATATTACCGGACGGCAACTGCCCGACAAATCCGTTTCGGTGCTCGACACGGCTTGCGCGAAAGTGGCAATCGGACAGGGCGCAACTCCGGCTTCAGTCGAAGATGCATTTCGCAGAATTCAAAATTTAACGGCGGAAATTGATTCGCTTGAACGCGAACAGGTAACAGGTGCGGAGCACGACGAGCGTTTGGCTGAACTGAATGCGAAACGCGCCACAAACGAAGAGGAATTGGCCAAACTCAACGAACAGTGGGAAAAAGAAAAAGATTTGACCACTCAAATCCGTAACATTCGAGTGAAACTTGAAATGTCGCGGCTCGATTCCAAAGTCGCGACAAGTTCTACGAACGGCGGTGGTGGTGATGATGTCTCGGCAGTTTCAAGCGAAACTTCCGATGTTCCTGAAACGGCGGTGGCGGCAACGGCCGAAAGTGTCCCGACAACCGGCGACGCAACCGGAACGGCAACTGCGCCAGAAACGAGTCAGCCGATGGACACGGAATTCTTAAGATCCGAATTGAAACGGTTGAACGCCGAGTTAAAAGAATTGCAAGGCGAAAATCCCTTGATGTCACCGGTTGTCAATGGTCAAATCGTCGCCGAAGTTATTTCGGGTTGGACGGGAATTCCGATTGGCAAAATGGTCGCGGACGAAATTAACGCGGTTTTAGAATTGCACAAAACGCTTGGCGAAAGAGTTCTCGGTCAAGATTACGCGCTCGAAGCGATCACGCAAAGAATCAGAACTGCGCGTGCCGGTTTGACCGACCCGAAACGTCCGATTGGTGTATTTTTGCTGGTCGGCACTTCGGGCGTTGGAAAAACCGAAACGGCTTTGGCTTTGGCTGATTCGCTTTATGGCGGCGAACGCAATCTGATTTCGATAAATATGAGCGAATACCAGGAAGCCCACACGGTTTCGAGTTTGAAAGGCTCGCCTCCGGGATATGTCGGCTACGGCGAAGGTGGCGTTTTGACTGAAGCCGTCAGAAAAAAACCTTATTCGGTCGTTCTCCTGGATGAAGTCGAAAAAGCGCACCCGGACGTGATGGAACTTTTCTTCCAGGTTTTCGACAAAGGCGTTTTAGAAGACGGTGAGGGACGCATAATTGATTTCAAAAACTGTATCATTTTGCTGACTTCAAACGTTGGCACGGAAACTTTTATGAAACTTTGCGCCGATCCCGACACGAAACCCGATCCTGAGGGATTGGTCGAAGCCATCAAACCCGAACTCGTCAAAGCCTTTAAGCCGGCACTCTTAGGCAGAATGGTGACGGTTCCATTTTATCCGATTTCCGATGATATTCTGCGTCTGATCATCAGATTACAGCTCGGAAAGATCAAAAATCGCATTATGGACAATCACGGAGCGCAATTTTCTTACGATGATTCCGTCATAGAGACTGTAGCGAAGAGATGCACCGATGTTGACAGCGGCGCACGCAACGTTTACAACATTTTGACCGGAACGCTTTTACCGGAGATGTCAGGCGAAGTTTTATCGCGAATGGCAAGCGGTGAAGGAATCAAGAAAATTCACGTTTCGGTCGGCGAAGGCGAGAAATTCGTTTATGTGATTGAATAAGGAACATGCAAAAAATAACTTAGAACGATAGTTTAGTAGAGGTCTTTGTACGCCCTGGAACGCCGTGAAAGACCACAACGAAAAGAGTTAGTTTTTTTATATGTTATAAAATAATAT
>JANPDZ010000465.1:0-13789 GCA_031431735.1 Acidobacteriota bacterium
TGATTGTCTTTTTGCTTCTTTAACAAATTTCTTTGAAACTCTCCGTTGCGCTATCTTTAACTTTCTTCGATACTTCCGATATGGTTTGACCGCTTTCTGAGTGCTTCCATTACTCATCGTCGCCAATGTTTTGATGCCCAAATCTACTCCGATTTTCTCGCGCTTTTTTTCTGTTTCAATTGGCTTGTGTTCGACCTTGAAACTGACAAACCATTGATTTGCCTGACGTGAAATTACGACATTCTTAACTTCCGCATTTGGCAGTGTTTCGGAACATTTCAACCATCCGAACTTTGGCAATTTGATTCGATTTTCTTTAATTTGGATTGATCCTTCCAAATAGAATTTATCTTTGATTCCTTTCTTCTTGAATTTTGGTGTGCGTGTTCCTTTGACTTTGAACACTCGTTTGAAGGCTTCATCAAGATTCCGCAAGGCTTGTTGCGGAGCGCATTTTGAGACTTCATAAGTCCATCTGTTGGCACTTTTAACTTCGGCCACCCAAAGTTTATGCAAGTCAACCGAACTTGGTCTTGGAGCAGAGTTTTCAATCGCTTCGTGTGATTTAGCCAATCCCCAATTATAAGCAAACCGCGCTGTTCCCGCGTGTTTCGAGGCAAGCGTAGATTGTTTATGATTCAATTCAAGACGGACTTTGACAGACTTCATAAATCCTTGTAAGTTGCTGAAATTAAGATACATTATAGCATAATGAAGGCAATCGGCTAAATTTCAAACCTGTTCAATTACCGATAAAAAACCACATCAATGTTCAGGTATGTGCAGAAATGTTCAGATATTCGCTTTCAGTTACTAACCCAAGAATCACAGATTTTTTTGATGTTGTGTTCTTCGGTTCTTTCGATTAGTGATTTGATAGACGTAAAAAAAAACTCTTAAGTTTCACGAACTTGCTATCTTTTCCAAATAACAAGTTCGTTTTCGGCGAGTTTTCCGAGTTTGTCGGATATTTTCAGTTCCAATTCAAAATTTTTTCCGCCGATATTAAAAGTCGAGTGAATAAAATTAAACTTTGATAAATTGCCTCCAACTTCAGTTGGAGGGGCATTGGTAAAAACGAATTTAAGAAAAAATATCAATCATCCGATTTGCTTTAGCTAAAGCAAATCGGAATTTATTTAAATTTACTGTTCGGCTAAAGCCTGCCTATTTCATTCGACAACCTCCAACTGAAGTTGGAGGCAATTGAAAAATCAAAAACAATAAATTTTCACAGCTATTTACTAATTAGAGCAATTTTTAAGTTTTCTACTGTATTTCAAATTTCAAATTTCAAATTTCAAATTGAAAAACCAAGTCGAAATGAATATTGGACAAAAATCATACAGTAGAAAATTTAAAAATCGCTGCACTTAGTAGAGCAATTTTTAAATTGTCTGGTATTTCTGTCTTCGTTCAGAGTCCAAACTTTAGTTTGAATCCCGCCGCGCTTCGCTGGCGGGAACACGCTAAAGCGTGGACTCTAAACGAAGAGCAAAATACGGCAAAACTTTTTACGACCTGCTTATTGCAGCGATTTTTAAATTTTCTGATATTTCTGTCTTCATTTTGAGTCCCGCCTTTAGGCGGCTAAACCGCCAGCAAAGCACGGCGGTTGCGTGGCTTTAGCAGGGACTCAAAACATCAGAAAACTTAAAAAACAGACTACTAAGCCGATATTTTGGCAACTGCCATCACGTTTTTAAGATCTGAAACCATCACGCCGCCGGGTTTTTCTGCCGTCACGCCAAACATTATCGGTTCTTGAATTTTCAAAGCCGAATCAATCGGAACAATAACTTCGCCGTTTTCACTAACATCAAACGTGCCGCCGCTGACCGGATTTTTCTGATTTTTGTCGAAAACCCAAACCTGATAAGTCTGCTTTGTTTTATCGTTGACGGGCAAATTACTGAAACGCACAAAACCTTTCTGCGCGGAATTGCTCCAGACAACATCGCCCTGCACATTTTTCGGTTTTGTCGGATCCAGATCGCCCCAAGTCCTCCGGACTGCATCTTTCGCCGAAGCCAGCAGCTGTTCGCGTTCCTGCGCCGGAGTCAATTCGATTTTCGGCGTAATTGTTGGAGTCGGAGGATTTTTCGCAAGATCCGCCTGATTTAAACGAGTCGTCCAGATATTTATTGCCAATGCGATGCAGGCAAATCCCGCAACTGCCCAACCGAGCCAGTTCCAAATTGATCTTTTCGGCTCAAATGCAAAAGTTTTTTGAAAATCTTCTTTTTCGGCTGACGGCACAGGAATTGAAAGTGTTTCTTTGCGTGACGCGAAAAATTGCTCGGCATCCGATGCAATTTTTGTTCGCAAATGCGCTGGCATTGGTTCGCTTGTGTCTAAATTCATCATACCGATTGCCGCCGCCGCCAGTTCAAACGATTCGTCCTGAAATTCAGGAAAACTCTCTTCTAGTGTTGCCAGTTCGGCAAGCTCTGCGTCGGTCAAGCCGAAAACTGCTTTATCGGAAAGGAGTTCGAGCATTTTTTCTTTTTCCATTATGCCGCGCCTCCTTTCATAGTTTCTAAACTGCCCATTCCCAAAAATTCTCGGACCTGCAAAATCCCGCGTCGGGCGTGTGTTTTGACTGTCCCGAGCGGCATTCCCATTGCTTCGGAAATTTCCTGATGCGACAAGCCTTGGACGATCGAAAGCTGCAAAACCTGCCGTTGTTCGGGACGAAGCTGTTGCAACGCCCGCGCCGCATCTTTGGCTTCGATGTTTGTTTGCATCTCTTCGTCGGCCCGATTTGACGGTTCAACAACAATATCTTCCAATGAATCAGCCGAAATCCGCCGTTTTGTATAACGCAGACGGTCAATCAGTCGCCGCCGCGCGATCATCGCGATAAAGGTCGTTTCCGACGATTGCGCTTCGTCAAAACGTGCGGCATTTTTCCAAACATCAATAAAGATCTCCTGCACGGCATCTTCGGCATCATCAGTATTAGCCGACATTCGCCGCGCCAAAGACCAGACCAGACCGCCATATTTCTTCAGGCAATCCTGAACGGCGGTTTGATCTCCTTGTGTAATCCGATGAAGGATAGCTTCAGCCACAGTTTGTCCTTAACTTTTCTAAAAATACTTTAGTAAAACTTTGCTCAAAACTATTTCATTTCATCCTATTTGCCGAAAATTTGCAAAAGCAAAACCACCGAACAAATAACGGAAAGCATTTTTGCCTTCCATCACATATATTCGTCAGATTGATGAATATGGTTTCAAGACTTCCAAAAACGCGAAGCGAGAGCAATAATCAAAAGCGTAAATGTCACCGCCGCCGAGATCAGACAATATTGACAAAAGGCTTTGATAACAAAGCCTTGCACATAAATCAAATGCAATGTGAAGATCGCCATCAAAATAACCTGAATTCCGAAAAGTTTCCACATCAGGCGATTACCGAAAGCCGCCAAAATCGCCAGACTAAAAGCCGTAAAATAGGCAATCGCTCCTAAAATTGCAAGCGGAATGCCGGCGATTTCAGCGTATTGGCTCGCTAAAACCGCACCGCAATCAAAAGCCTCGCCGCACGGCACCGGTTCATATGTGTAATGATGAATCGTCAGATAAACCGCATCAACCAAACCGGCAAGCGCAATCAGTGCCGCCGCTACGGGCAGTTTAGCAATTTTATCGTCGGATCGTTCGCTCAAAACTTCAGCGTCGTTCATTTATTTTTTAGGCTCAGCAGGCGCAGCGTTGGTCGGTGCACTCGGAGCTGTTGGATTTTGGTTGTCGGTTTTTGCCTTTGCCAATTCGCCGTCAATGATTTGGCGCATCGCATCAATATTCAATTGTTCGGATTGAACCAAAACGCCGTTCACATAAATTGATGGCGTTGAACTGACATTCAGTGCACGACCGCGCGCCAGATCGGCATCAACCCGCGCTTTGGCATTCAAACCCGCCATATCGTTTTTGAATTTTTCAAGGTCCAACCCGATTTTCCCGGCGTATTCTTCCCAGATCTTGCGATATTCGGGATTGAGGGTCCAGACTTGTTGATTTGTGAAAAGCAGATTTTGCATATCCCAATACTTGCCCTGCAAACCTGCCGCTTCTGCCGCGACCGCCGCTTCATAAGCCTTATCGTGCGCCGGAATCGCCAACGGATAATTGCGGAAAATAAATTTGATGCGGCTGCCGTAAGTGGAAACTATTTCCTTCATTTTCGGATGTACCGAAGCACACGCGCCACATTGAAAATCGGCAAATTCCTCAACCGTCACCGATGCGTTCGGCGAACCGAGCAAATTTGGCGGCTGTGCGCCCAGAACATTTGACACCACCGGTGTTTGTGCCGGTTTGTTGGTAGCAGGTTTGTTTATGTTGCCATTCGTGTTCTTTGGACCCGGTTTAGATTGATTATAAAACCACAAACCGCCGGCTACCGCGACAATCAATACCAAACCGATAATTACCAAAGGAACATTATTATTGCCTTTATTTTTATTACTCATTTATTTAATGGTGAATGGTGAATGGTGAATGGTGAATGAAAAGATTTAACTAATCACTGATCACTGACCACTGACCACTATTTAACTATTTTCAGCCGTTTTTTTCCTGCACGGCGTTCTTCTAAACTCTCAACTGTATTTTTTACTTTTTGATAGATCCCGTCTGCATCCAAGCCGTATTTCGCTAGCAGAAGTTTCGGATCGCCGTGCGTGATAATTCGATCGGGAACGCCCATTCGGACGACCTTTACTTTATCAAGCAAATTGTTTTCTTCCAGCAATTCCATCACCGCCGAACCAAAACCGCCCGCTAAATAAGCTTCTTCGACCGTTATTATTACGCGATTGTAGTGCGCCAGTTTCAAAATCAATTCCGCATCAAGCGGTTTGACGAAGCGGGCATTGACAACAGTTGCCGCGATACCGTCTTTCTCCAGTGTTTCCGCTGCCTGAACAGCCGGATAAACCATCGAACCGTAAGCGATGATCGCCGCTTCGCCGTCACCTTCGCGCAGGATTTCGCCTTTGCCGATCTCGATCTTTTTCGGCGGTGCAGAAATATCAACACCGAAACCGCTGCCGCGCGGATACCTAATCGCGGCAGGCGCGGGATGCTCAATAATTGTGTAAAGCATATCGCGCATTTCGCCTTCGTCCTTCGGTGCGCATAAAACGATATTCGGATAACCGCGAAAATATGCAATATCCAAAAGACCGTGATGCGTCGGCCCGTCTGCGCCGACGATTCCGGCGCGATCCATCGCCAGCGTAACATTCAGATTTTGAAGACAAACATCGTGAATCACCTGGTCAAAAGCGCGTTGCAGAAACGTCGAATAAATCGCTGCAACCGGTTTTAATCCTTCACAAGCCATGCCGGCACAAAACGTGACGGCATGTTGTTCGGCGATGCCGACATCAAAAGCGCGGTCGGGAAATTTATTCAAAACGTAATCAACGCCCGTTCCGTCAGGCATCGCGGCGGTCAGCGCGACGATTGATTGATCGGTTTCCATCAATTCGCACATCGTTCTGCCGAAAACTTCGGTATAAGAAGGCGGCGCGGGCTTTGAAGATTTATACGGCAAACCCGTTTTCGGATCAAAAGGCCCGGTCGCGTGATAAGCGTAATAATTTTTCTCCGGGTTCGGAAAACCTTTGCCTTTGGTCGTCAAAGCGTGAACAATAACCGGACCATCGTGAACATTTTTCGCTTCTTCGAGCGCCCGCACGAGCATCGGAACATTATGCCCGTCAACGTAGCCAATATATTTGAAACCCAATTCATTAACAAGCGCACCGGGCAAAACTGCCGCCGCGATCGCATCCTTGACGGATTTGGCGGCACGGCGTAATCTTTCGCCGAAATGTGGAACCGATTCGAGCGCGTCACCGATCTCTTCTTTCAGATGCTGATAGCTTTGCGCTTCTTTGATTCGATTCAAATAACGGCTCAACGCACCGACCGCCGGAGCGATAGACATTTCGTTATCGTTGAGCAATACGATCAGCCGCGATTTTAAATGTCCGGCTTGATTGATGGCCTCCATCGCCATTCCGCCGGCTAAACTGGAATCGCCGATCAGCGCGCAAACGTGAAAATCTTCTTTCTTTGTGTCCCGCGCAATCGCCATTCCGAGCGCGGCTGAAAGCGATGTCGAAGCGTGTCCCGCGCCGAAAGTGTCATATTCCGATTCTTCGCGCCGCAGAAAACCTGACAGTCCGCCGTATGTTTTGATCGTATGCAGTTCGTCGCGTCTGCCCGTCAATATCTTGTGCGCGTAAGCCTGATGCCCGACATCCCAAACCAGACGGTCGTCAGGCGTGTCAAAAACATAGTGCATGGCAACCGCCAATTCGACCGCGCCGAGGCTTGCGCCCGTGTGTCCGCCGACCCGCGAACAGGTGTCAATAATAAACTGACGCACTTCGTCGGCGACTTCCTGAAGATCTTCAACCTTTAATTGCCGCAAATCCGCAGGTGAATTTATTTCCGATAAAAATCTCATTTAATTTTGTCCGTCTGATTTCCTACCCAAACTTCGCATTTTACAGTGCCGGAAAGCAAAAGTTAAATGCAAAAGCATTGATTTTGCATTTGATCTTTGGTTTTTGGGCTTTGGGCTTTGGTTTTGGTCTTAGATTATCGTTGGTCACAAAGCAAAAAACCAAAACCCAAAGCCCAAATGCAAAATCTCTTTACAATATCTTTACGATAAAAAACAAAAAACATTCGGCTAAATCAATTTTGCGTGCGTCAAAGGATATGAATAGCGAAAGCTGAACAAAAAAAAATTAAAACGAGGTAAAAAAATGTCATTAAAAAATAAATTCATTTCGGTTATTACTTTAGCCTTTGCCGTTGTCGCATTGACAACCTTTGCATCGGCGCAGGATACAACAAAAACAGATACGGACACGACACAAAAGCAGGAAAAACGCGAACGGCGCGGCGGTTTCGGCAATCGTGACGGAATGGGCGGAAAAATGCGCGGCGGAAAAATGCGCGGGTTTCGTGAATTGAATCTGTCCGATACGCAGAAAGAACAGATTCGCACGATTATGCAGACAAATCGTCCCGACCAAGCGACGATGGAAGAAATGCGCACGCTCCATCAAGCCAAACGCGACGGAACGATCACCGCCGAACAACAGGAAAGAATGAAAACCCTGAAAGAACAAGCGCGTGAAAAAGGTAAATCGGTTCACCAACAAGTTTTGGCAGTTCTGACACCCGAACAGCTTCAACAGTTTGAACAAAAGAAACAGGAAATGAAGCAGAAACGCGAAGAACGCAAACAATTGCGTCAACAAAACCCGCAAACTGAAAAGAAAGACAATTAATCTTCTTTTCTCCTTGTCTAAAAACAAAAAAGGCTTGGGATTTATTCCCGAGCCTTTTTTGCATAAATGATTTCAGCTTTGAAACCATTTGATAAAACAGCGCGTTATATAGCCATAAGCAAAGAATTTCATCTTTGTCATAACTTCAACAATTAGCTTTCCCCTGGATACGAGGTAATAATGAAAAGGCTATTTTTAATTTTATTAGCGTTATTTTATACATTTTCAGTTTATTCGCAATCGACATCGCCATCGCCAAACACGACACCAACAACTGATAATTCAATTTCGGAAAGTTTAGTGAATATTATTCGCAAACCGGTCACGGTTCCAAAGTTTTCAGTTTCGCCGGTTATTGATGGAAAAGTAGATGAGGAAATTTGGAAGCAGGCGGCAGTTTTCAAAGACTTGATCCAGACCAATCCGGGTGATAATGTGGCGGCTTCCAAACCAACCGAAGTTTATATTGGCTACGATGAAAAAAATTTCTATGTGGCATTTAAATGTTGGGACGAAAAAGACAAAATCCGGGCGACCATCGCCCAGCGTGACAATGTTTTCAACGAAGATAATGTTCGTTTGTGGCTCGATACTTACGATGATCAGCGACGGGCATATATTTTTGGCTTTAACCCGCTCGGAATTCAGCAGGACGGCATAATTACTGAAAGCCAAGGCCAAGATTTTTCGGTTGATGTGGTGATGGAATCGAAAGGCGTCATCGAAGATTGGGGTTGGTCGGTCGAAGTCAAAATTCCGTTCAAGTCTCTGCGTTATACAGCCGGAAAAGGAAAGGCGTGGGGATTTAATGTCGCGCGAAATATTGACCGTCTTAATGATGAATTTGATTCCTGGGTGCCGCTTCCGCGCGGAGTTCCGGGGTTTTTAAATAAATTTGGGAAGATAACGGGATTAGACGAGATCAAAACTGAAAGAACTTTGGAGATAATTCCGACCGTTACGCTGAAAGAAACAGGTAAACGCGTCAGCCAAACAAAATTCTCCAATCCGCCGATCGAGCCTGATTTTGGATTCACGGCAAAGTTTAGCATCACGCCAAATATTACGCTTGATGCGGCTTATAATCCTGATTTTGCCGATACCGAAGCGGATGCTCCGGTGGTTGAAGCCAATCAGCGTTTCCCAATTTTCTTTTCTGAAAAACGGCCTTTTTTCCTCGAAGGAGTTGACATTTTTAGAACGCCAATTCAAGCGGTTTATACCCGTCGAGTTGAAAATCCTGATGTGGCACTCAAATTAACAGGCAAAATCGGAAAGAATTCCTTTGGGATTTTCGGAGCAATTGATGATCCGCTTTTTAATCCTCAGGCTAAGAAAGCATACGTCGGCGTGATACGGCTCAAACGCGATATTGGCGCGGAATCAAATATCGGATTTCTGGCGACAACCTACAATTATCCTGAAAAACATAATCAACTTGCCGGATTTGACGGCCGTTGGAAAATCAATACGAGTTCTGAATTTCGGGCGCAGGTTTTAGGATCAACCTCGAAAAATTTCTTTTATGACCCAAATACCGATAACGCATATTATCAAACCGGAAATGGGGTCAGCTATAACTATCAATATAATTTTAATGCGAAAAATTATGGCTGGGGATTTGGCGGAGACGGAACATCCAATAGATTTCGGGCGGATATGGGTTTTACCCGAAGAACTAACTCGATGCAAAACTTCGTGTATGGAAACTTGAATTCTGACCCGACGCCCAAAGCATTTATCATCCGTAAAAACTTGAATGTAAGTTTTGGCGTTCGCAATGATTTCGCCGGTCGTTTTCAGGGTTGGGGCATGGATGCTAATTTAAACCTGAGTGTCAAAGGCAATACCCAGATGGGAGGAGGTTTTTCAATCGGCCCCGAAAAAATTTACGAAGATGAATTTGGGGCGAAAAGAAATGCCACCCAGACCGGAGTATTCTTTGGACTTCCGAGCCGTGAAGAGTTTCAATATGGCAGCTTTGCCTTTTTCTTCAAACAAATTAATAAGCGGATCGCCGTAAGTTCAAATTTCAGTCTTTTTAAGAATAGTTTTGACTATGATTTTGGCGGCGGAAGAAGGTTTCCTCGCGTTAGTCCGGCCGCTATTTCATTAGGGCAAAATGCTCCGCTTGATCCGGGAGCAGGAACGAGTCTCGATTTTAGTTTGAACGGTGAATTTAAGCCGACTGATAAACTCAGTCTTGACTTAGGATATAGTAAATCAAGCCTCCGGCGAGATGATACAAAATTGCTTGCATATGATTCAAATATCTTTTCTTTGCGCTCGGCTTATCAATTTTCCAGATTCGTCAATATCAAAGCGCGGATCGACTACAACACTTTGAACAGTCGAATTTTCGGGCAATACACATTTGGCTGGACACCGAGTCCGGGCAAGGCTCTCTATATTGGCTACAACGACAACTATACTTACAAAGGTTATACCTTTGGACAACAGCAAACCGGGTTTTTACAACTAAACCGCACATTTTTCATCAAACTTTCATATCTGTTTCGCCGCAGCTTTTAAGGTCGCCTAAAAGTTATCAGCCAACACGAAGAAAAACGGGAAGCCTTTGGCGCAATGGCATTAAGTTAAGCAAAAATTCGGCAACAATTGTAAAACAGGCTGTTAGCCTGTTTTAATTTCGCGCCGCTAACCTGTTGATAATAAAGGAAAGCCTGGGAAACAGGCTAACAGCCTGTTTTACGTTTTTTCCTTAACTTAACGCCATTGGCCTTTGGCGGCTTCAACTCAAAATTGTGTAAGAACCTTCGATTTGTAGAAAAAAATGTATCAGAAAAATTTGCTAAAATCACTCAAATTTTTGAATAAATTTGCAAAATAAAAAAGCGGCGAGTTTTTATAGCTCGCCGCTTTTTGCTTTCATGAAAAATATCCTTTATTTGATTTCCAATTCAAACGGCATCATCGTCATTGCTTCGCCTTTTTTCATACGATCTAAAACTTCGGCGTAGCGGAGCGAGCGTTGGACGTCTTCGGGCAACGATTGGATCATCGCTTTTTTCGCTTTGAATTCTTCGGTTTCTGCAAACGTGTTTTCGTCGCTGCCGAAGTAACTTTCAAAGAATGAGCGCGGTTCCGGATATGCAACGCGGCGGACATCTTTGTCGGCGGGCAGATTCGCAAGCCCTTTGGCGATTTCGATGGCTTTTTCAAGTCCGCCGAATTCGTCAATCAAACCATTTTGTTTTGCCTGTGTTCCCGTCCAGACGCGTCCTTGCGCGAGTGTGTTGACCTCTTCGACATTTTTGTTGCGGCCGGCCGCAACTTTCGGCAGAAAATCGTTGAAGTAGATCTTATCGGCTTGCGATTCCATTTTGGCGCGTTCGTCGGTTGTCCATTTTTCGGTTTCGCGAAAGATTCCGGCATTTTTGCCGCGCATCACATATTCGTTGGTAATGCCGAGCCAATCATAGAAACCTTTCATCACGGGTTTGCCCAGGAAGACACCGATCGAGCCGGTCACGGTCGAAGGTTCGGCGACGATTTTGTGTGCATTGCAAGCGATATAATAACCGCCCGAAGCGGCGACATCGGACATCGAAACGACGAGTGGTTTTTTCGCCTTCGCATTTTCGAGCGCGTGCCACATCAGATCCGACGCGAGCGCCGAACCGCCCGGACTGTCAACCCGCAAAACGATCGCTTTGATCGAATTATCATTTGCCGCGGAGTTGACTGCCTTGACAATTGTGTCCGCGCCGACCATTTCGCCGCCGAACGGACTATTGTTCGAACTGCCCATATTGATCGCACCCGAAGCATAGATGACAGCGATTTTTTCGCCTTTGTTCAAACCTAAACTATCCGACGGAATTTCGCGGTAAGAGCTTCCGCTGATCGTCCGCAGTTTGTCTTCCGTTTTGTAGCCGAGCCGTGTTTTCAGTTGGTCGTAAACCTGATCTTGATAAGCGGCATCGTCAATTAAATTCAACTTTTTGGCTTCGTCGGCGTGATACGGCGCGCCGTCAATCAGGGCGGCGACATCTTCGGGAGTTTTGCCTCGCGCTTCGGCAATGCCGTTCTTCAAGCGTCCGAAATATTCATCCAGGATCGCGTTAAGAACTTCCTTTTGTCCGTCGCCCATCGTCTTTTTCGTGTATTGATCGGGTGCCGATTTATATTTCGGTCCTCTTTGAATTACTTCGGCTTCGATGCCCAATTTATCAAGCGAGCCTTTATAAAACATCGCTTGGGCGGCAAATCCGTTGACGTACAGATCGCCCGACGGCGGCATAAAAATCTTTTCCGTTGCCGAGGCAATGTAATATTCCTTGTTCATTCCGATGTCCATATAGGAATAGATCGGTTTGCCCGAAGCGCGGAATTCCTTGATCGCGTCGCGCAGTTCGTCCGCTTTGCCCCAGCCGATCTGCGGGAAATTAATGTCGAGCAGGACACCGCTGATCCGAGTATCAACCTTTGCCTTGCGAAGCTGTGTCAGCAGACTTGTAAAAGATTGCGGCTGATTGATGCCAAAGAGTTTGGCGGTCGGATCTTCGGGCGCGTAATCGGGCAGATTTCCGGAAACCTGTAAAACCAAGACGCTGTTTTCCGGCACGTCCGGCTTGCCCATTGATTCAAAAATGAGCGCAAATCCGATGATCGCGACCAAAATAAAAGCGAAAATTATTCCGCCAACGATGAGAAGTATTTTTCTAGTTCTAGACATTGCCATTTTTTTTGTATTTTCTCCACAAAACTTTTATCTTGCTCAAAGACAAAATGCTTTGTTTATTCTACGATAAAAAGCGCAAAAGGTTTGAATTCCTAAAAAATGAACCTTTTGAATAAAAAATTGTCAGTCGGATTTAAGTCGTTTTATTGAATTAGTCGTATAATTTTCTTATGATTGAGTTTCGGCGGCTTATTCCGCCGTTGACCGAAATAGAATCTATTGCGCGGCGATTTTCGATTCGCGACTTAAATCGGTTGCGTCGGGATTATGGCGGACAAAATTGGCGCAAATTGAAAGGCAACACGTATGTTGAAATTGCGGACGGTTCAATACGCTATGCCGAACTTCATTGGTATGAATGTCACGGCATTGGAAAGCGTGAAATGAAGATAAAAAGGTTGCTTGATTAAAAATATGAAAATTATCGGTTATACGCTTTGTTTAAATAACAGCGCTTACACAACCTCGCTTGAGGTTCGAAAAATTTATCCGATTATTGAGCCGGATGCCAACGACCCGAAAGGATATATAAGAATTATAGACGAATCGGGTGAAGATTATCTTTATTCGGAAATTCGTTTTTCACCGATAAAATTATCCGCAAAAATTCAAAAACAAGTAGAAGAAAGTCTTTCATTTGCTTAGTAACGGATTGAAAATAAAGTAACCCACTAAAACAATCCTGCGTCTGAACCATCCGCCAATTGAATGCCCCCATTTTCGACGCGCGGGTTTTGGCCTTTGACGCGAAATGCACAATTTATGACCGTGCTGAGTATAAGCAGATAAGCTAAAGTTTTGTAACATAATGCAGAAGCCCACACGAAGTAAGGGCGAATTGCACACTTACGAGCGTAGCGTATTTCCGCATTATCATTATCTTTCAAAATATATGCTGACCTGCTTAACATTGATTCGGAAAGATTAATGAACAAAAAGCCGGTTCAAACGTCTAAAATTCAGACGGCAATTTATCAAATCGAAACAATGTCAAAGTTTTATCCGTAAAACTGTTGAAACTTGTCATCAAATACGTCAAATTGATAGACTGACGATTGTATATTATAAAATGGAGTAAAAATTAATGAAACGGAAATGTATATTGTTAGCGGCGTTTTTTGCGGCACTGGTGTTTGTTTTGTGTCCTGATGAAAGCAACGCGCAAAGTTTTGCGGTCGGTTCGACTTTGGAAAATTTCAAGTTGACCGATATCAGCGGCACTGAGCAGTCTTTCGACAGTTTGAAGGGCGAAAAAGGAACGGTCATCATTTTTCTTTCGGCACAATGTCCGGTCGTCAGAGATTATAATGAACGAATCAGCCAAATTGCGGCTGATTATCAGTCGAAAGGAATTAAATTTATCGGCATCAATTCAAACGCGACCGAATCGCTCGAGTTTGTCAAATCGCACGCTGAAGAAAACTATAAATTCCCTGTTTTGATTGATAAAGACGCGATTTTAGCAGATAAACTCGGCGCCAGCGCAACACCCGAAATTTATTATTTCGACGCGAAAAATATTTTGCTCTATCACGGCGCGATTGATAACCACCGGAAGGGCGACAACATTACTGAAAATTATTTGCGCAGCGCTTTTGATGCTTCGCTGAGCGGCAAAAAGATCGAAAAATCCTCGACCAAAGCTTTCGGTTGTACGATCAAACGAAAAGCCGATTAATTACGCTTATCTGCTTTCTTAGCGACTTAGGAACGTGTAAAAAATAACTTGTAACACTTTGACTCTTGATAAATTGCCACTA
>JANPDZ010000466.1:0-50122 GCA_031431735.1 Acidobacteriota bacterium
AATTGGACGATAACAACGCCAACGTTGCCGGCATATATTGTGGTATCAATTACGGATTCCACACAATCTTGCCATCAAAAATACTCTTCTCCAGTGATTTGGCGAAGGTTTTGATAAAAAGTCACACTTTTAATTACACCCGGTAATGCGTCAGTAAAAAGTTAGATCTGCCCACGAAACACACGAAAAGCACGAAAAAAAATCAACTTTTGTTTTTTTTAGTTTATTTCGTGTGTTTCGTGGGCAATAAATCTTTCTTTAACTTTTAACTGAGGCATCACAAATGCCGCTGACAAATTGTCGTTGCTGCAACGGCTTATTTCGTTATCAAATTTTTATAAACTTCACCGCCTTTCATCACAAATTGAACATTTTCAAAAACCTTTACGTCTTGCAAAGGGTCATTTGTGACCGCGATGATGTCGGCATATTTGCCGGCAGAGATCGAACCGACCTTATCGCTCCAACCTAACAAATCCGCGCCGTTGACGGTTGCCGCCTGAATCGCTTGCATCGGTGTCAAACCGAATTTGACCATATAGAAAAACTGTTTGCCGTTCCAGCCGTGAGGATAAACGCCGGCGTCGGTACCGTAGGTTGCCTTGACGCCCGCCGTCACCGCTTTTTGAAAATTCTCGCGCTGAAGTCTGCCGACCAGCTTTTCTTTATTGATGATTATTTCGGGATAGCCGAGTTTTGAATATTCGGCGAGAATGTAATCGTCGTTGTAAATATCGGCGGAAAGATATGTTCCGCGTTCCTTCATCATTTGAATGCCTTCAGCGTCAATCAGGCTCCCGTGTTCGATTGACGCAACGCCCGCTTTGATCGCCATCTTGATCGCTTCCGTGCCGTGGGCGTGAGCGCACGCCTTGATACCGTGAAGGCGCGCTTCGTCAACGATCGCGTTCATCTCTTCCTGCGTAAATTGCGGCGCGCCAACGCTTGCTTCTTCCGATAAAACGCCCGCGCTCGCGCCGAATTTGATGACATCCGCGCCGTATTTTATTAAATAACGAACCTTTTTCCGCAACGCATCCGGACCATCGGCGACGCCCGACATTTCTTCTGGCATCCGCGAACTGAGCCACGGTGAAAAACCGTTCA
Source organism: Acidobacteriota bacterium (assembly GCA_031431735.1). Classification (GTDB taxonomy): domain Bacteria; phylum Acidobacteriota; class Blastocatellia; order Pyrinomonadales; family Pyrinomonadaceae; genus JAFDVJ01. The sequence continues at coordinate 1,108 of JANPDZ010000466.1, forward strand.
GATCGCCGTGACTGCCCGTTGAACCGATGTAATAGGTGGCGACCTGCATTCTTGGTCCCGGAATTTTTCCGCCGTTGATAGCGTTTCGCAGTGCGACCGCAACAAAGCCTTCCGAACCGACATCGCGAACGGTCGTAAAACCCGCATCGAGGGTGCGGCGTGCGTAAATATGACAAGTGATCGCGCCGTCAACAAACGATTTACGGAAAATATCGTCATAATACCCGCCACTGTCGCTCGGGTCGCCCGTCAGATGAACGTGCGTGTCAATCAAACCCGGCACGACGGTCGCGTTTGAAAGGTCTATGACCTTCGCGCCGGCCGGAATCTGCAAATTTGCACCGACCGCTTTGATCAGATCGTTTTCGATCAGGATCATCTGATTGGTCAAAATCTTGCCGGTTTGCGTATCAATCAATTTTCCCGCCTTGATCACCGTCACCGAAACGTTTTGCGCGTTAGCAAACAAAACCGAACTCAAAAATAAAACTGTCCACAAAAGCCCAAAAATAATAATTTTTCGCATTTTTCCGAATCTCACTTTAGTTTTTTGCAAATTGCTTAAAGAAATAGTTCTCTAAACATAAAGGCAAAAGGCAACCGCGTCAAATAAATCAAGTAAGCACTTGGATTTTAGGATAAACTTTTGTTTGTGTATTTGTTAAGATAAAGGCATAAAAGTTGCCTTTTGATTTTTGTCGAAAAGGCGTTTTGGGAGTTTTTTTATGATAACAACAACGACAAATAAAGGTTCGACCATTTTTGTTTATCGGTCTGAGCCGTTTGAATTTGCTTTGGGTTCGCTTCTCAAGCCGATAGATGACGATGAGTTTTTGAAACTCAGCCGAAACAATCAAGGTGTGCAAATCGAAATGACAAAGGATGGAGATTTAATTATTATGCCCGGAACAGGCGGATTAACAGGGAGAAAAAATTCAAGAATTATTAGAAGACTTGACGAATGGGCGGAAAAAGACGCAAGCGGCGTAACTTTTGATTCCGACACGATTTTTTGTCTGCCAAACGGAGCAAAAAAGATTCCCGACGCATCCTGGGTAAGCAATGAAAAATGGAACGCGCTTTCAAAAGAAGAACAAGACAAAATTGTCCCTTTCGCGCCGGATTTTGCCATCGAACTTCGTTCACGCACCGATTCGCTCAAAGATTTACAAGAAAAAATGCAGGAATACATCGAAAACGGCGTGTCTTTAGGTTGGCTGATTGATGCGAGCAATCACAAAGTTTATGTTTATCGTCAAGGCGCGGAAGTCGAAACGCTGGAAAATCCAACTGAAATTTCGGGCGAACCGCTTCTTCAAGGCTTTACGCTTAATTTGAAAGAGATTTGGGAATAATTTATGAGAATTCCAACCCTGCAAGGCATTATCAAACGAAGACTTCTGGTAAATTTCCGCGCCGATGCCGAAAATATTCAAAAGATTCTGCCAAAAGAATTTCGTCCGAAATTACAAAAAGGCAAAGCGATTGCCGGAATTTGTCTGATTCGGCTTGAACAGATGCGACCGAAATTTACGCCGGAATTTCTCGGGCTTTCGAGCGAAAACGCCGCGCACCGGATCGCCGTTTTGTGGGAAGACGATTCGGGCGAAACGCGCGAAGGAGTTTATATTCCGCGCCGCGACACCGATTCATTTATCAATGCGACGATCGGCGGAACGCTTTTTCCCGGCAAACAGAATCGGGCTGATTTTACGGTCGAACGCGAGAAAAATGAGATTGATTTTGCGATGGAGTCGAAAGATAAAAAAGTTGCCGTCGCACTAAAAGGAAGAATTACGGACACGTTGCCCGAAACTTCCATTTTTTCTTCGCTTGCTGAATCATCGAAGTTTTTTGAACCCGGATCACTCGGGTTTTCGGTCACAAACGACGTCAACTATCTGGACGGCATCTCTTTAGAAACAAAGAGTTGGAAAGTTGACGCGCTCGAAATTGATTATGTTCATTCGAGTTTTTACGATGACGCGAGCATTTTCCCGAAGGGCGCGATCGAATTCGATCACGCGCTGATTATGCAAAACATCGCGCACGAATGGCACAGTGCGCCGCCGTTTGAGTTACGGTAATATAATTCAGATTTCCTTGGTAAAATGTTTTGAGAGGTAATTTTATGAGTTCGATTACGGTTGACACCAGACTTATCGGCGGAATGTTTAGAGAATATACTCCGAAACTGCGTTTGGATTTCGGCAATAAAGCGAAGAAGCTCAGCGATGATGATTTTTTTGAATTTTGTCGTGAAAACGCTGATGCGCGGATCGAAATGGATGCAAACGGAGATATTGAAATTATGCCGCCGACAGGAAGCGAAACGGGAATTAAAAACTTTAAATTAACGACGAAGTTTGGCGTTTGGGTGGAAAAAGACGGAAGCGGCGAAGGCTTCGATTCTTCAACCGGATTCACCTTACCGAGCGGTGCCAAGCGGTCGCCTGATTTGTCGTGGATAAAATTGGAAAAATGGAATGCGATTCCGAAAGCCAAACGCAAGAAATTTGCGCCCGTCTGTCCCGATTTCGTCGTCGAACTTCGTTCCGAAACCGATTCGCTCGAAAAATTGCAGGAAAAAATGAAGGAATACATCGAAAACGGCGCGTCTTTGGGCTGGCTGATTGATGCCGGAAAACGCAAAGTTTACGTTTATCGTCCTGAAAAGGAAGTTGAAATTATGAGGAATCCGACCGAAATTTCCGGCGAACCGCTTCTTAAAGGATTCGTGCTGAATTTGAAAGAGATTTGGGAGTAGAAAAAAGCTATGCAAGTTACAGTTGAACAAATAGAAAATGGAGTCAAACAGCTTTCACGGGAAGATCTGCGGAAAGTTCAAGAATTAGTGGATTCACTTTTGAAAACAGAAGAAACGAAACCGAAAATGAGCGAAGAAGAATTTTTGAAAGAACTTGAAGCAGAAGGTTTTATCGGTAAAGTTCCGCCGCCGATCACTGATTTTTCGCGTTACGATAACTACAAACCCGTCACCGTCACAGGCGAACCGATTTCGGAAATGATAATCAGGGAGCGACGCTAAATGGCGACTTATTTTTGCGATACAAGTGCGTTGGCAAAACGCTATGTGACCGAAACGGGTTTGGCTTGGCTGATGGCAACGATTGACCCGAAAGTCGGCAATTATGTTTTTATCGCTCGAATTACGTTTGTCGAAGTCTTTTCAGCAATTTCGCGCAAAGAACGCGGCGGACATATTTCCGCAATCGATGCGGCAACTGCAAAAAAGCAATTTGAAACAGATTATTCAGGCGAGTTTGTCAGCGTCGAGATTACGGAAACATTAATTCTCGAAGCCGCAAGACTTGCCGAAAAACACGCTTTGCGCGGCTATGATGCCGTTCAACTGGCGGCGACGTTGGAAACTCAAGCCAAACGTGCAGTCCGAAAATTGCCGCCTTTAACTTTGCTTTCCGCCGACACAGATTTAAACGCGGCGGCGGTCAGCGAAGGTTTGACGGTTGATAATCCGAATAATCATTAGTCAGAAAAGGTTTGGGATTAGTTTATGAAATCAGCAAGAATTTTCATTGTTTTTACTTTTCTTTTGGCATTCGTTGTTTGCGTTTCAGCGCAAGCTAATCCTTATCCAAATGAATTAAGAGGTTATGAGTTTTTTGGAAAAGGAAAATTAAAAGACTTAAAACTTGGAGTTTCGACAAAAGAAGATACTAAAAGGATTTTTGGACAAGACTGCGAATATGTTTGTCAATATGATGAAAACTGGTTTGTTAATTTTGATTTCATTGATGAGAACACAACAAAAGAAATAGGCGGCAAGAAATTTATCCCAAAGAAAGAATTTATTGGAACACTTTATTCAATAACCTTACAACCTAAGAAGAATATTTCTTTTCAAAAGATTAAATTTTCTAAGTCATTTGCTTTGGGTAATGGTGGCGGTTCAGCTTCTGGTAGTGAAACGGACGAAGGTTCTTGGTATGAGAGTAAAGTCTACGAAGATTCAAGCGGATTAATTTATGATATTTGCAAAAAGAGTTTTCCAGATAAATGTAAAAAAGGCGAACTGTTAGCAATCGAATACACGCTTCCAAAGAAATCCGAAGCTAAATTATTCACTTTACAAAAATAAATTTATGCAATTTTCATTTGATACAAACTTAAACAGAATCGCCGCAAAGATTGAAGCAAATGAGCGTTTTATTTGAAATCTTCTTCAACTTCTGCGATCAGATATTTTAGTTCTTCATCAGTGATGTTTTCGGTTTCGGCTTTGTCGTAAATTGAGAGCAGATAAACGGTTTGGGCTATTTGATAAAAATAGGAAATAACACGCGCACCGCCGCTTTTGCCTTTGTTTTTGCTTGAGATTGCGAGGCGGATTTTATAGACGTTTGCGCCGAGCGATGTTCCGAGCGCGGCGTTTTCTTTTAGTTGGTCAACGAGGTTTTGTAAATCGTTCGGGAAAGATTTGTAGCGTTTGGCGAAACGTTTCGCTTGTTTTTGAAAAGTTTGGCGGACAATGATTTTATTGCTCATCTTTTAATTTGGCAATGAAATCATCGGCGGAAAGATTGCGGTTTGCGTCCGCATTTTCATTTTGCAAATCTTTTTTGAGATTGGTCAGCGATTTTTTGAAATCGGTTAGAATGTCTGCTTTATTCACACGCTTTTTAAGCCGCAACAGTTCGTTCTGCAACTTTTCCCAATATTGGATTGGCACGATAACTGCGTCTTGGTCTTTTAGATATTGAATGTTTTGCATAATTAATTTCGGCTGAATATTCACAAAATTTGATAGAATTATAACAAAAATATGCAATTTTCACACGATAAAAATTTGAATTTGAGTAATGTTTCAGTTAATTCGAAACCACTACCAGAGGTAGTGGCTTACTCTTAGTAAAAAGTTTTAGCGACTGGAGCGCAAGCGTCCCCGCTTGCCATGAGCGTTGCTTCGACGCGAAAAAGCTTTGTTAAATTCGACGATAATAGGCTCGCGAACGTCATTTTCGCGCTTTCGCGCTCAGGCAAGCGGGGACGCTTGCGCTCCAGTCATAACTTTTTACTGAGGCATTACTAATTTGATTTCGGAAAAAGTCGAAGGACGCGAGCGTTTGACTTTTAATGATGGAATATCACTTTCGCAACAGACTTGTTTCGCTAACCGATTTGTTTTTCGGCAATCCGACTTTTGCTAAAACTTCATTCGCTTTGGCGAGTTTTTCGGGAAACAGATTTTTTCCGCGCAATTTTTCCAACGACTTATCAACTCTCACAATCGGCGTTTTACTCTTGTTTAGTTGTTCTATTTTCATACAAGTTTGTTCTCCGTGTTACCCAAAAAGGCTTCGTAGTCTTTTCCCTTTTCAAATTCATACCAAACATTTTCTTTCAGCCCAAAGACTTCAAAATCCCCTGAAATTTCTTCGAGATTAAGCCTTCGGTTGCATATTCATATCTTGGCAGTTTCATCTATTTCTTTCGGCAACACTCGCCTTTAGCTCTCAAATTCGCCGCAATGGAAATTATACGCCGAATTTTTCTAAATTAAAATCATTCGGAAATTGGAGTGTGAATAAAGCCGGATATTTGATAAAATTAGAAACAGAATATATGCAATTTTCACACGATACAAACTTAAACAAAATCGCCGAAAAGGTTAGGTAAAATTTATGCAAGCAGTTTTAGAAAATATTGAAAAAGAAGTGCAAAGTCTTTCAGCTACAGAACTTGCGAAGGTCAAAGAATTGGTTGATTCTTTGTTGGAAAAGAAAGAAGCGAAACCAACAATGACCGAAGAAGAGTTTGAGCAGCATCTTTACGAAAAAGGAATATCACCGAAGTTAAACCACCGATAACGGATTTTTCGCGCTATAACGATTACAAACCGATAACCGTGACAGGTGAACCGATTTCGGAAATGATAATCAGGGAGCGACGATAAGTGAAAGTTCGTGAACTAATAAAATTGATTGAAAAAGATGGTTGGCATTTGGTCAGAACAAAAGGCAGTCATCGCCAATTTCATCATCTAAGAAAAAGCGGCACGGTGACGATTGCCGGAAAAGAAAGCGTTGAGGTTCCGGCGGGAACGGCGAACAGCATTTTGAAACAAGCGGGATTGAAAAAATAGCGAGGTAAAATTATGCGGTATATGATTGTTATTGAAGAGGGCGAAACGAGTTTTGGTGCGTATGTGCCGGATTTACCGGGTTGCATCGCGGTTGGCGAGTCGGAAACAGAAGTCAAACAATTAATTCAGGAAGCAATCGAATTTCATCTTGAAGATTTGCACGAATCGGGCGCGGAAATTCCGAAGCCTTTGTCGAAAAGCGAATATGTCGAAGTTTTAGCCGTGTGATCTAAAGTTAAATGTAGGAAATAGAATAGATTAGAACAAGAGCGTAAATGATTTATGAATAACCAGACGAAATGTTATTTATGCGGAAATGTTATCAAAGCCAACTTTGGTAATTCTACAGCATGTGATAACTGCTTCAAAAGCCTTGAAGCTGGAACCTACAAATCTATTCAAAGAGATACGCCAAAACCTAAAGAAAATAATTCTAACATTACAACAACTTCGACTAATCGTAAATTCTCAAAGTTGTTTTTTGAATACATAGGAACCGTAGGCGGACTATTGACTATCTTACTTGCCGCCTATAATTTTTATTATGTCACTAAACGACGGAAAGAGTTTAAAAGATTCTTTTATATTTGCGGCGATTATATTTGGGTTTCTTGTTTTTAGGATGATTTTAGCTTGGTTAAGATACAAATAAGTTTAAACCTTTACGAAATAAATAAAAATCGTGGACTAAATCATACGAGGAAATTTTAGGGCAAAGTTTAAAGAACAGATTTATGCAATTTTCATTTGATACAAACTTAAACAGAATCGCCGAAAAGGTTGAAGCGGGGGACCGTTTGACCTTTGATGAAGGCATCGAATTATACAAAACCGACGATTTGAACGCGCTCGGTAAATTGGCGGATTCGGTTCGGCGCGCAAAACACGGAAAGACGACTTATTACAACGTCAACCGGCATTTTAATCACACGAATATCTGCGTTGCGGACTGCAAATTCTGCGGTTTTTACCGCCGCGCTCGGCAGTCGGACGCTTATACGCATTCGATTGCGGAAGCGTTGGAGATTGCGGGAAACGCTGTCAAAGAAGGCGCGACCGAACTTCATATTGTCGGCGGTTTGAACTCGAAATTGCCGTTTGAGTATTACATCGATTTGTTTTCGTCATTAAAACGCGAATTTCCGCGTCTGCATCTTAAAGCGTTGACGATGGTCGAGCTAGATTTTATGGCGCGGTTTTATAAAATGTCGGACGAAGAAGTGATCGAACGCCTCAAAGCGGCGGGAATGGACAGTTGCCCGGGCGGCGGCGCGGAGATCTTTGCCGAACCGACGCGTTCGCGCATCTGCGACCATAAATGCGACGGAATGCGCTGGCTCGAACTCGCCGGAAAAGTCCACAAAGCGGGACTTAAAACCAACGCGACGATGCTTTACGGACATATCGAAACGACCGAAGACCGCGTTGACCATTTTGTAAAACTGCGTGAACAGCAAGAAAAATCGGGCGGTTTTCAATGTTTTATTCCGCTCGCGTTTTATCCGGCGGGAACTGCGCTTTCATCACTTCCCGGACCGGACGCGATTGACAATCTGAAAACGATCGCCGTTTCGCGCCTGATGCTCGACAATTTCGACCATATCAAAGCGTATTGGGTAATGCTCGGCAAGGCGACGACACAAACCGCGCTTCATTTCGGCGCGAACGACGTTGACGGCACGATTACCGACGGCGGCGAACTGACGCACGCTTATTCGGTCGAAGAAGGCGGCGAACAGAAAATGACGAAGGCTGAATTAATTACGATGATCGAAAACGCCGGTTTTGAAGCGGTCGAGCGCGATACGGTTTACAATCGCGTCGAAAAGGTTGCGGCGTAATTTGTAGAGAAAGATAGCGCGATTCCGAAAACAAAATTAACGCCCGAAGAATTTTAGAGGAGAAGAAAGATGCAGACAGTTTCAGAAAAAACTTACAGTAAAATTTTTGTTCCCAACAACTCCGGCGCACTACGTTTCAAATTCGAGGCGAATAATAAACGGCTGAAATTCACCGATGATGAATTTTGGGAATTTTGCCGTCAAAACGATGAGATGCGAATTGAAATGACCAAAGAAGGAGACGTAATAATTATGCCGCCGACGGGAAGCGAAACGGGCGAAAGAAACGCCGAAATTACGATGCAGTTAAGAATCTGGGCGAAAAAAGACAAATGCGGCAAAAGTTACGATTCTTCAACCGGATTCAAACTGCCGAACGGCGCGACCGTTTCGCCGGATTCATCTTGGGTTTTAAATAAAAGACTGGAAAAATTTACCGCCAAACAGCGCGAAAAATTTCTGCCGCTGTGTCCCGATTTTGTTTTAGAATTGCGTTCCGCGTCAGACAGTCTGAAAATAGCGCAAAATAAAATGCAGGAATACATCGAAAACGGCACGCGACTCGGTTGGCTGATTGATCCGAAAAATAAACGGGTTCACATTTACCGTGCAAACGGCGAAATCAAAATCTTGGAAAATCCGGATAAAGTTTCGGGAGAAGATGTTTTGCCCGGGTTTGAATTGGATTTGACAGAGATTTGGTAAAAATTATGAGCGCGACTCCGAAAACAAAATTAACGCCCGAAGAATATCTCGAATTTGAGCGAAAATCCGAGACGAAGCACGAATATTTTAACGGCGAAATCTTTGCGATGTCGGGCGCAAAGCGAAATCATAATGTCGTTGCGTGGAATATCGGCGGTGAGTTACGGCAAAAGTTGAAGGGCAAAAGTTGTGAAGCCTATCCGGCAAATATGCGCGTTTTTGTTCCGCAAACAGGACTTTACACTTATCCTGATTTGGTCATTGTTTGCGGTGAACCGCAGTTTCAGGACGATGTTTTCGACACTTTGCTCAATCCGATTTTACTTATTGAAGTGCTTTCCGATTCGACCGAATCTTATGATCGCGGCAAAAAGTTTCAGCATTATCGAAGCATCGAGAGTTTGCAGGAATATGTTTTGGTCGCGCAGGACGAAGCGCGAATCGAAAAATATATCCGGCGCGGCGACGGCTTTTGGCTTTTATCGGAAGCGGTCGGTTTGGGTGCGGAAATCGAATTTTCTTCGGTCGAATGCCGCATTGCGCTGGCGGAAGTTTATGACAAGATAGATTTTGAAAATGAGTAATGCCCGCCAACATTTAATCCGCATTCTGCAAAATGCTCACGCCGGCGAACTGGCGGCGGCTTTTGCTTATCGCGGACATTGGAAATCTTTGCGTGAATCGGCGGAAAAAACGCAAATAAAAAAGATTGAAGCGGAAGAATGGGCGCATCGCGCGAATGTGCGAAAGTGGCTTGAGTATTTAGGCGCGAAGCCGCGTAGAATCAGAGAAGCCCTTTTTTGGACAATTGGCAAAACAATCGGCGTAGCGTGTTATATTTCGGGTTGGTTTTTCCCGATGTATTTTGCCGGCCGTCTTGAAAGCCAAAATGTTCAGGAATATGTAACGGCGGCTGAATTTGCGCGCGAATTGAAGATGCCGGATTGCGCCGAAGAATTGATGGAAATGTCGCTGACAGAACAAGAACACGAAGATTTTTTCAGGCAAACTGTCGCGAATCATCGTCTTTTGCCAATTACGCGCAAGATATTTCGTTGGAGCTAATTTGATTTGAGATTTGGGATTGCGGATTTGGGATTTCTTGTTTCTACTCGCTATAATTTTTTCCATTAGACATTATTTGAAATAAAGAAATTATCCACGAAGGGACACGAAGATTTCACGAAGGACAGAAAAAGTTGCGGATTAGTTAAAACTGAACCGACAAAGGGCGATAAATATTTCAAAAAAAGAAAAAATCTTCGTGTTTTCTTCGTGAAACTTCGTGGATAGTTATTTCAAATAATCTCTATTAGAGCTCATCGGAAATAAGAAAGATTTGCCCACGCGTACAGACGAAACCATCTAAAAGTGTTTTTGCTTTGCTTTAAATTTAGTGGTTTTCGTGTTTTTCGCAGGCAGAATTTCTGCTCTATTTTATTTCCAACAATGTCTATTCCTGATTTTTAATGCCGAAAAAAAAAAGTAACTTACAAAACAGATCAGAACTTTTCGCCGTGCGCTCGCTTTTGGGCGCGATCGGCGCGTTACCGCTCGAAACTTCAATGAGATTCGGGAAAGCGGTCGGCAAATTCCTTGCAAAACGATTTCCAAAATTACAAAAAACGGCGCGTCGTAATCTGGAAATTGCTTTGCCTGAGTTAACAGAAACCGAAAGAAAAAAAATTGTTCACGGCACATTTGAAAGTTTGGGCAGACATCTCGGTTTTGTTTCGCATTTCAGGAAATTCAAGCACGAAGACATTCGCGATCTGATCGAAGTTGTCGGCAAAGAACATTTTGACAAGGCGCATGAAACAGGTCGCGGAATTTTGTTTTTCACGGGACATTTCGGCAGTTGGGAAGTTTTTAATCTGCTGCCGCCGGCATTCGGTTACGGAATGAATATTCTTGTGCGCCGGATTGATAATCCGCTTGTGGAAAACTTTGTGGATAAAATGCGAACTCGTTTCGGATCAGTTACTTTGGATAAAACAAAATCAACGCGGACGATGTTTCGCGCACTCGAAAACGGCGAACTTCTCGGTATTCTGGCGGATCTGAATGTGCAGGAAAAAGAAGGCGTGTTCGTCGATTTTTTCGGCGTCCTGGCTTCAACTACCTTGAGCATTGCCAAATTAGCGATCAAAACCGACGCGGTCGTGCTTCCGGCGTTTGCTGTCTGGGAAGAATCGAAAAAGAAATACGTCGTTTATCTCGAACCGCCGATTGAATATTCGAAAGGCGACAATTCGCCTGAAAACATCCTCGAACTGACGCAAAAAATCACAAACACGGTCGAAAAATACGTCCGCCGTTATCCCGAACAATGGCTCTGGATCCACAAACGATGGAATACGCGCCCGCCGGGCGAAGCAAACCTCTACTGATTGCGGATTGCGGATTTCGGATTGCGGATTTATTTTTTAACGAATTCGAATCTTTCCGTGCCAATCTAACCAATCCGCAATCCCCAATCCACAATCCACAATCGAATGGATTTAACCAATCCGAGATCCGCAATCCCCAATCCGAGATCGTATGAACCAATCAGTAAATTTCGGAATTCCCTGTTCGATCTTCGTTTGCGGATTGTAGCCCAAAAGTTCCCGCGCTTTGGAAATATCGGCAAAGGTTAGCGGAACGTCGCCGGGCTGCATCGGGCGGCGTTCGATGATCGCTTTTTTGCCGATGTTTCGTTCGATCAGCTCGATCAAATCATTCAATTCAATCGTCTGCGATTCGCCGAGATTGAAAATCTCGTAATTCGATTTGTCGTAATCAATCGCGGCGCGCACGCCTTGAATGATGTCGTCAACAAACGTGTAATCGCGCCGCGTCGTGCCGTCGCCAAAAACAGGAATCGGTTTTTCTTCCGAAATCAGGCGCGAAAATTTGTGAATTGCCAGATCGGGACGCTGACGCGCACCGTAAACCGTGAAAAAACGAAGGCAAACTGTCCGAATGTCGTAAAGATGCGAAAACGTGTGACAAAGCAGTTCGCCCGCCGCTTTGGTTGCGGCATATGGTGAAATCGGTTTCGAGACTTTATCTTCTTCCGAGAAAGGAATTTTGCAATTTATCCCGTAAACCGAGCTTGACGAACCGAAAACAAATTGTTTGACGCCGAAATCTTTCGCCAGTTCAAGCAGATTCAAAGTGCCGTTGACGTTGACCTGCGCGTAAAGTTTCGGATTCAGCAAGCTAGGGCGCACGCCCGCCCACGCCGCGAGATGGACGATTGCGTCAAAAGAGTTTTCCGCGAAAATCCCGCGCAAAGTTTCCGGACAGCAAATATCGGCTTCGTAAAGCTGAAAACGCGGATTATCCAGATGCGCGGCGATATTGGCGCGTTTGATTTCGGGCGCGTAAAAATTGTTAAAATTATCGACAACCGACACCTGCCAGCCGTTTTCAGCCAACAATTTATCAACCAAATGCGAACCGATAAAGCCCGCGCCGCCTGTTACTAAAATTTTTTTATTCACTTGCTTTTATTAAAATCGGATGGCAAAAACCAAATCTTAAACTCAAGAAAAATAACACGGTTTTGATGATTTTGGCAAAAACATTAATTCAAAAATCTCTGGCGTGCGTGAAACCGATGAACGAGTTCTTCGAGAAAACCTTCATAAGTAAAGGCTTGCAAATCATAGTTCGGCTTGATTTTATACATTATCGGCAGGGCGACGCGCCACGCCATCCAAAGCCGCTGGCGGTCATTCAGGTCCCAACGCCGCCGCAGAAAAGTTTCAACGACCTCGATTTCGCCCTCGGTCAATAGATTTACATCCGCCTGAAAATCCGTCCGCTTTTGCACGCGCCGAAATGCGGCATCACTGATCTGATTGGAAAAAGTTTCGGCAAAGGTCGGGGCTTCGTCGGTGCGTTCGCGAATCACGACCGTTCCCGCAAACATATCGCCGATGCGCTGGTCGCGGTTGTTCATAAAGATCGAAACCAGTCCGATCGAATAGATCGGGATAAAAAATCCCGGTATCGCATCAAAAATCCGTAACAGATTTCGCGCGATCGCTTCCCAGAGCGTGATCGGACGACCGTCTTCGCGAATCACGCGCAACTTCATCAGACGCTTGCCCGGCGTTTGCCCGTTCCAAAGCCATTCAAAAAAGATGAAATATCCCGCAAAAAGCAGAAAAAGAATAATTATCATCAAGGCGAGTGTCCATTTTGACATTTCCCCGAAAAACCCCGCCGCCGATTGCGATTCTGTCAGAGTTTTCCCTGCTCCTGTCCAACTAAAAAACGCCCAAACAACGATAAAAATTGACAGATATTGAATAAAGTGATCAATTGCCACTGCCAGAAAACGATTGCCGATCGAAGCCAGCGCAAAAGCGAGCGGCACACGTTCGGGCGTTTCGATGATCAAGGTTTCTTCGGTTTCGATGATATGCGCCATTTGGTTTGATTATAATGAATTTTATCTTTTCCGCGAAATTTTTTGCTTCAGTTTGATAATTTTTTCTTTCAGACGACGAAAAGACATTTTTCCGTAGCGGTTTTCCTTCAAGGCAATCTCGATAAGTTCGTGCGCTTCATCGTTTTCGGCGGCGTCCGCGACAGGTTTCGATTGCTCGGCGGTTGCGTCTTTTTCATAGCTCAGATTAACAAAGACTGGAAAATGGTCAGAACCGCACGCGTTTCCAACCACCTGCAAATCAATCAGGCGAAAATGATGCGAATGAAAAATATGATCGAGCGGAAGCCGAAAAAACGGATAATCCGCGTGAAAAGTGTTATAAAAGCCGCGCCCGACCCGCGGGTCGAGCAATCCGCTGATTCTTTTAAAAAGCCGCGTCGTGTAAGACCACGCCGCGTCGTTCAAATCGCCTGCGACAATAACGGGCAGATTCGATTCACGCACCGCTTTGCCGACCAGCAGAAGTTCGCCGTCGCGTTCAATCGAACGTCCGCGTTCTTCCGGAACAGGCGGACGCGGATGAATGCCGTGCAGCGCGATCGAATCGCCCGACGGCAATGTGATCTGCGTGTGAATCGAAGGAATATCGTCCTGAATCAAAAATTGAATCTCCGTGTCGTGAAGCGGAAACCGCGAAAAAAGCATCATTCCGTAATGATTTTCAAGCGTGTACGCGACCAGATTCGGATATTTTTCCTTGAGCGGCGCGAGTTTCTGCGCCCATAGATCGTTCGGTTCAGCTAACAAAACGATGTCTGGATCGAGGTTTTCGACAAGTTTCAAGACGCGCTCAAACTGTTGATTCTCCATCAAAACGTTAAAGACCAAAAGACTCAGATTCGTGTCGCCTTGATCCTGCGCCCGTGCCATTTGAACTTCCTGACGATGAAAAACCGTGAACGGCAAAATCGCACGAATCTGATAAAAAATGCAAAGAATCAGCGCAAAAGCGAAAATATCATCAACCGGATCTTTGTAGTCAAACCCGAAAAAGAGCAACGCAAGCGAAAAGACAAGCAAAAACATTACTTGCAGACGCGGAAAGTCGCCCAATCTGATAAACCAATTCGCACTTTTGATAAAAGGCTTCACGGTTAAAACAATTGCCAGAATTCCGATGCTGATCGCCAACCATTTCATTCGTTTCTAAGCCGGTTCTTGCTGCGTCAAACAATGCAGAGTTCCCAAACCCCACACAAGGTCAACCGCGTGAATGCCGACAACGGAGCGCGTCGGGAAAAATTCGGCTAAAATTCCGAGCGCGATTCGATCGTTTTCGTCGTTAAATGTCGGAACTAAAACACTTTTATTCGCAATGTAAAAATTCGCATAGCTTGCCGGAAGTCTTTGTCCGGCAAAAATAAGCGGCGCGGGCATCGGCAATCGGACGACTTCCGGTTTCTTTCCGTTTTCCAACCTAAAACCTTCAAGCCGTTCGCGGTTTTCTTCCAAAATTTTATGATTCGCGTCAGACGGATTCTTTTCTTCTGCCAAAATAATTGTGTTTTTATTAACAAATCGGCAGAAATCGTCAACGTGTCCGTGCGTGTCGTCGCCGACGATTCCTTTATTTAGCCACAGAACATTCGACGCGCCGAGTTTTTCACGGAAAACCTGTTCAATATCTTCGCGCGAAAGATGCGGATTACGCGTTTGAGTTTTGTAATCGAGAAGGCATTCTTCGGTCGAAAGAAGCGTTCCCGCGCCGTTGACATCAATCGCGCCGCCTTCTAAAACGACTTCTTCGCCTTTGTATTCGACTTTAAAAACTTTTCGTTTCGCGCCTTTTGCAAACTCCAAAGCGACTTTATTGTCGAGCTTCCAATCGTCGTATTTCGCCCACGCATTGAACTTAAACTTGATAACCGCAGTTTCGCCGGTTTGCTCATTCTTAACAAACATCGGTCCCGAATCGCGCATCCAGCCGCGATCATGCGGAATTTGGTAAAACTCAATTCTACCAAAATCAACGCCGACTTTCGTTAAAATGCTTCGTGCTTTCGCTTCGTGTTTTTCGTTCTGCACAAGGATACAAACCGTTTCCGATTCCGCAAGTTTGCGCGTAATTTCGCCATACACCCAATGAATCGGCGCGATCTTGCCCGGAAAATCGTTTTTGTTATAACACCAGCCAATCCACGTGGCGCGATGCGTTTCCCATTCGGCGGGCATTTTGAAACCTGCTTCAAGCGGAGTTTGTTTCGGCATAAATTTAGTGCAAAGTGCATAGTGCAAAGTGCATAGTGCAATAGCCTTTTTAACTATGCACTTTGCACTATGCACTTTGCACTAATCAATGAATCGTTTCTGCAAATCACCGTACTTCTCAATGCGGCGGTCGCGCAAAAATTGCCAGTTGCGGCGGACATCTTCCATCCGGGCACGGTCAATTTCGACCACTAAAACTTCTTCTTTATCATCGCTTGCCTGCGCGATGACGACGCCGAATGGATCGGCGACAAAGCTGTGTCCCCAAAATTGGATTCCGTCCGTGCCTTCGTTAAAAATCTCGTGTCCGACGCGATTGACCGAGGCGACAAAAATTCCGTTGGCGATCGCGTGTGAACGCTGAATAGTCTGCCACGCGTCCTGCTGTGATGCGCCAACCTCTTCTTTTTCAAATGGATGCCAGCCAATCGCCGTCGGATAAAAAAGAATTTCCGCGCCGCGCAGTGCCGTTAATCTTGCGCCTTCGGGAAACCATTGATCCCAACAGATCAGCGTGCCGATCTTCGCCGTCGGCGTATCAAAAACCTTAAAGCCGAGATCGCCCGGCGTGAAATAAAATTTTTCGTAATACGAAGGATCGTCCGGGATGTGCATCTTTCGATAAATTCCGACAATTTCACCGTCTTCGCCGAGAACGGCAAGGCTGTTGTGATGCATTCCCATCGCCCGCCGTTCAAAAAGCGGCACGATGATCGTCACTTTTAATTCTTTAGCCACCGCGCCCAGAGTCATCGTTGACTTGCCGGGAATCGTTTCCGCAAGGTTAAAAAGGTCAACGTCTTCACGCTGACAAAAATACTGCGACCGAAACATTTCCGGCAAACAAATAATTTTTGCGCCTTTCCCTGCGGCTTCGCGGACGAATTCGCCGGCGCGTTTGAGATTCTCGTCCACATCGGCGGACATCGCCATTTGCACCAAACCGATCGTGTATTTATCGTTTGTACTCATATTTTCAGGATACGAAAATTTACAATTTTGAGAAAGTTTTGCCGTTTCATTTTCCGATCAAGCGTTTGGCTTTATTGATCTCCGCTTCCAAAACCTTTTCGTCAGGCAAAACCATTTTATATTCTTTCGCCAAAATCTGATTCGGCAGGTTTTCCAATGTATAACGCGCCAGAGATTCGTTGTTTTGATCGCACAAGATCAAACCAATCGGCGGATTTTCTCCTTCTTCGCGCCAATGATTGTCGGCATAACCCGTATAAAGAAGCATTTGCCCGATGTCGGCGTGCGTCAATTGGCCGAGTTTCAAATCAATTATCACCAAACACCGCAAACGCCGATTAAACAAAACCAGATCAACGCGAAACCATTCATCGCCGACGCGCAGACGCATCTGCCGCCCGACAAATGCAAAACCCGCGCCCATTTCAAGCAGAAAGCTCTGCAAATGTTTGATAATCGCTTCTTCAAGTTCGAGTTCGGAATATTCGTCCTTGAGATTCAAAAACTCCAAAACAAACGGGTCTTTGATCTCTTCGTCAGGTGAAACATAATCTTCAGGCAAAGCTTTTTCACCTTTTTTGAGCATTGCGGCTTTGTTTTTGGAAAGCAAAGTCCGCTCATAAAACCTTGAGTTTATTTGACGTTTGAGTTGGCGGACAGTCCAACCGCCGCGCAAGGTTTCATCTTCGTAAAACTTTCGTGCATTTTCGTTTTTACACGACAAAAGCAAAACGTAATCCGACCACGGAAGCGGAAAGTTTTTGGCAATTTCGGCAAGGTCAAAAGATTGTCCAGACGCTGTCTGGACTTTCTCAGATTCGGCAGACAGTGTCTGCCGAATCTCTTGAGATTTCGCAGACACTGTCTGCGAAATCTGCCAAGTTGAATAAAACAAACGCATTTGTTCTAAATTGCGTTCTGAAAATCCGCGTCCAAATTTATCTGTTAAATCCTTTGAAAGTTTCTTTAAAAGCTCTTTTCCGTATTCAGCTCGTGCTTCGCCTTTCTGCTCGACTTCGACAATTCGCCGACCGATTTCCCAATAAGTCGCGGTCATAATCGCGTTGACCGAACGCGCTGTTAATTGGCGTGATTGTTCAAGTAATTCGACAAATTGCGACAAAATCGAATCGTAATTGTCTTGAGGTTTTACTATTTCAGCACTTTTCTT
Source organism: Acidobacteriota bacterium (assembly GCA_031431735.1). Lineage (GTDB taxonomy): Bacteria > Acidobacteriota > Blastocatellia > Pyrinomonadales > Pyrinomonadaceae > JAFDVJ01. The sequence goes on from JANPDZ010000466.1 coordinate 18,573, forward strand.
AGCCATAAATTCAATTTCCTCTGACTTTCAAAAACTTGCGCTTGCCGACTTGGAGCAAAATTTCGTCTTTCAACTCGATTTCGGCGTTTGTGTTTGAAACCTTCTCGCTGTTCAATTTTACGCCGCCCTGTTCGATCAAGCGACGCGCTTCTTTTTTCGATGGCGCGAGATTGGTTTGGACAAGCAAATCGGCGAGATTATAATTGCCCGCCGAAACTTGCGTTTCTTCGATCTCGTCGGGAATTTCCTTTTTAACGAATCGCGCCACAAAATTTGCTTCCGCCAAGTTTGCCGCTCCTGTTGAGTGAAAATCTTTGATGATAAGTTTGGCTAAATTAACTTTCAAATTACGCGGATTTTCGCCGCTTGATTTCATTGCTTCGATTTGCGAAGGCGTAAAATCGGTCAAAAGATCGTAGTATTTCCACATCAGATCGTCGGAAATCGACATCACTTTGCCGAACATTTCAGTTGGCGGTTCGTCAATTCCGATGTAATTATTCAAGGATTTCGACATTTTGTTGACACCGTCAAGGCCTTCGAGAAGCGGCGTGGTTATGATGACTTGCGGTGCTTGCGCGTATTCGCGCTGCAAGTTTCGCCCGACCATCAAGTTAAACTTTTGATCAGTTCCGCCGAGTTCGATGTCTGCTTCGAGCGCGACCGAATCGTAGCCTTGCGTCAGCGGATAAAGAAGTTCGTGCAAGGAAATCGGACGTTCTTCGCGCAGACGTTTTTCAAAATCGTCGCGTTCTAAGATTTGTTTGACCGTCACATGCGAGCAAAGTTTGACAAAATCAGCCGCCGAATATTTATCCATCCATTCGGAATTGAAACGAATTTCGGTTTTTTCGGGATCGAGAAGTTTGAAGATCTGCGTTTTATAAGTTTCGGCGTTGACGAGGATTTCTTCACGCGAGAGCGGCGGACGAGTCGCATTTTTGCCCGACGGATCGCCGATCATTCCCGTAAAATCGCCGATCAGAAAGATCGCCGTATGTCCTAAGTCTTGAAAAGCGCGGAGTTTGCGGATAACGACCGTGTGTCCGATGTGAATGTCGGGCGCGGTCGGGTCAGCGCCGAGCTTAACGCGCAAAGGCTTGCCGGTCTTCGCCGAGCGTTCGAGTTTTTTGCGTAAATCTTCTTCGCGAATCACGTCAACCGCGCCTTTTTTGATAAATTCGATTTGTTCGTCTATTGTCATAGCTTTAATGTGTAAATGGATATTTTGCACGAACATTTTATTATTAACAATCTGTTTGGAAATATTTGCCTGCGAAAAACACGAAATACACTAAAAGAATTTTTAAATAAATTTTCGTTTCTTTCGTGTCTTTCGTGGGCAAAACGTCTTATAAAATTCAGTGAGTATGGAAAACAATTTAGCAAATACAAAACTCGCGTTCATCGGTTGCGGCGTGATGGCGGAGTCAATCATCGCCGGACTTTTGCGGAAAAAACTCGTTCGCGCCGGACAAATCGTCGCCAGTCATCCGCGTGAAAATCGGCGCAGGGAACTCGGCGAAAAATATGGCATCGAAGTTTTTGAAGAAAACTCGGAAGCGGTTGAAAAGATTCGCAAAAACGAAAATTCAATCGTCATTTTATGCGTCAAACCGCAAAGAATTAAAGGCGTTTTGGAAGAATTGAAAGGCGCGGTCGCACTGCATCAACTTGTCGCCTCGATCATCGCGGGCGTGCGTATTGAAACGATTTCCGAAGCATTGAATAATCAAAAAATCGTCCGCGCAATGCCGAACACGCCTTCGCAAATCGGCGCGGGAATTACGGCTTGGACTTGCACCGAAAGCGTTTCGGACGAAGAAAAATCGCAAATCAAAGCCTTGTTGACCGCGCTCGGCAAAGAGCTTCACGTTGAAACCGAAAATATGATAGATATGGCGACTTCGCTTTCTGCCACGGGACCGACGTATATTTTTCTCGTCATGGAAGCCTTAACGGACGCAGGCGTGCACCTCGGGTTTTCGCGTGAAATGGCAAAAGAACTCGTGCAGGAAACAATGCTCGGCTCCGTTTTGTTTGCGATGGAATCGCACAAACATCCGGCGGAACTCCGCAATATGGTCACCTCGCCCGGCGGAACTTCGGCGGACGCGATCTATCAAATGGAAAAAGGCGGTCTTCGCACCGTTCTTTCAAAAGCCGTTTACGCCGCCTATCAACGTGCGGTTGCGCTCGGACAAAAGAAATAATTTTACAATTTCCGATACATTATCAGCGCATTCGTCAAACCGTTTTCCTGATGCTGAAAGGCTTCGGGAATTTCGCCGATGATTTTAAAACCTACGCTCTGCCAAAGCCTGACGGCGACTGTGTTGGATTTGACGACGAAATTAAACTGCATCGCCTGATAGCCTAATTCCTTGGCTTCTTCCAAAGAAAATTCCGCCATTGTCCGTCCGACTTGTTTGCTTTTCTAATTTCCGGCATCTCTTTACTAATTTGAATTTCCAAACCATTCGATCAACATTTTCGTCGAAAATATAATTTCACAATCAAAAATTTAGAAACAAATTTACAAGTTTTCCCAGTTTTTGCGAGAAAAAAAACTTGGTAATCAGGCAAAGAAGGATTACAATAAATCAATTTCGGAAAAAAAGAAGCAGACGGACTTGAGCTAATTTCACACTAATTTGCGAGTAGTATAGTTGGAGAGAAATTTTCAGTTCGGGAATTTTTATTATTGATGGAGAAACTAATGAATAAATATCGCTTAAATGTTGTCGCGGATTTGCAGCGGGTAATTTTTGTTATCGGATTATCGATAATCGCGCTTGCGGTTTTTTTCTACTTGCCAAAATCAGCCGAAATGCAGTCTGATTCCAAACTGTCGGAGCAAAATTTAGTGCTTGGCAGATTGGCGCATTCGCAGAAAACTTTGAGAGCACTTCCGTTTCCGCACGTCGCGTTTGAAGTTGTCCGCACCGCCGATTCGCAAGGTACGGGACAAATTACGTTGACGGGTTTCCCGCCATCGGCAAGCGAGCCGACGTGGTCGCCGGACGGGACGAAGATTGCGTTTGTCGCTTTTAATGCGAGTTCGGATATTTATGTGATGAACGCCAACGGAAGCGGGCAGACTTTTTTGACCAATACGATGACGGCGAATGAGCGAAATCCGTCTTGGTCGGTGAACGGAAAAATCGCTTACGAGCGCGACGGACAGATTTGGGTGATGAACGCGGACGGTACGAATCAAATTCAGTTTTCCGGCATTTCACAACCTTCGCCAACTTCTCCGGCGTGGTCGCCAAATGGAACGAAACTTGCTTTTTCGAGCGGCGGCGAAATTTGGGTGATAAACTCGGACGGCACGAACGAACAGCGCGTTACGATGAATGCGACGACGGATGCTGATCCGGCGTGGTCGCCCGACGGTTCAAAAATCGTTTTCGCCAAAGGTGGTTTGGGAATTGCCGTGATTAACTCCGACGGCACAAACGAGATGAATTTGACCAACGGAACGAATGACCAAAAACCGTCGTGGTCGCCCGATGGCACGACAATCGCGTTTGTCAGATCCGGAGCCGGAATTTATATAATGGATGTGAACGGTGCAAATCAGGTCAGAATTATCGCCGATCAACCAGTCGGGATCGGTATAGACGGCACTCGAAACAATGACCCCGAATGGCAGCCAATCGCGCAAACACCGAATACTTTTACAATTAGCGGACGAATTACACGCGAAGGTGCGAATTTGAGCGGCGCAATTGTTAATCTGAGCGGCTCGACAAATGCCGCAACGACGACTGACGCGGTTGGGAATTATCAATTTTCCAATCTCTCGACAGGCGGAAATTTTACGATTTCGCCGTCGTTTGTGAATCACTTTTTCACGCCTGCGAACCGTATTTTTAATAATCTGAGCAGTAATCAAATCGCCGATTTTGCTGCCGTTGAAGTTTGCACGACGGCAAATTGCGTGAAGAACGGCAAGATTGCGTTCGCCCGAGGTTCGGGAATTTGGACAATGAGCACGGACGGCACGAATCAGACAAATATCACCAACGGGACATCGCCGAATTATTCGCCCGACGGCTCAAACATCATTTTTTCAACCAACCGCGACGGCAATAACGAGATTTACAGAATGAACGTGGACGGAAGCAATCCGCTGCGTTTGACAAATAATACGGCATCGGAAACTTCGCCGAATTATTCGCCCGACGGTGCATCAATCGTTTTTGTCAGCAACCGCGACGGCAACGGTGAAATTTATAAAATGAACGCTGACGGCACAAATCAGGTTCGTTTGACGACAAATACAACTGCGGACGATGTTCCGACTTATTCGCCCGACGGCAGTAAGATTATTTTTGTCAGGAACGTCAGCACTGGGTTCAACGGCAATATTTGGACAATGAATTCGAACGGCACGAATCAACAGATACTGAACACCGCTGTGGGTTTTTATAATCGTCCGTCGTATTCGCCCGACGGCGCAAAAATTATTCTTGTCTATGATGGCGGGGTGGACATTACCGCACAGGACATTTGGACAATGAACGCCGACGGCACAAATCTTGTGCGGTTTCCGGTTGGTCGGTCGAGTCCGTCGTATTCGCCCGACGGCGCAAAAGTCGTCCACACCTGTTGTTTTAATATCGATGCTGGGATGGACGGTATCCGGGTGAATGGGACAATTTTGACGCTCGGAGGGGGAGATACTTTACCCGATTGGCAGCCGATTCTCGCCCCGCGCCGTGTGCCGTTTGATTTTGACGGCGACGGACGCTCGGACATTTCGGTTTTCCGTCCGGCGGACAGAATTTGGTATTTGCTTCGTTCACAGGGAGGTTTTACTGCGCTTCAATGGGGACTTGCGACCGATACGCTCGTGCCTGCCGATTATGACGGCGATTTGAAAATCGACATCGCTGTTTGGCGCAGTTCGGACAGGAATTTTTATATTTTTAACAGTTTTAATAACACGGTGCGAATCGAAAATTTCGGTCTGTCGGGCGACGTTCCAACGGGCGGCGATTTTGACGGCGACGGCAAGGCGGACTTGGCGGTTTATCGCGGCGGAGCGCAAGGCATCTTTTATTATCGAGGTTCTTCAGGAAATCCAAACGGAAATATCACGATTATTCCCTGGGGAATTTCCGGCGATAAACCGGTCGCAGGCGATTTTGACGGCGACGGCAAAACGGACGCGGCGATTTTCCGACCGTCGAGCGGCGTTTGGTATGTCCGCCAAAGCACGGACGGACAGCTCCTCGCAAATGCTTTCGGTTTGGCAAACGACACGCTCGTTCCGGCGGATTATGACGCGGACGGCAAAACCGATTTAGCGGTTTATCGCGACGGCATCTGGTATATTTTGCGCTCGCTTCAAGGTTTTACGGCGTTTCAATACGGACTTTCAAATGATGTGCCTGCGCCCGCCGATTACGACGGCGACGGTCGCGCAGATGCGGCGGTTTATCGCAACGGTATTTGGTGGATTTTGAAAACGCAATCGGGAACGACGGAAGTTGTTTCGTTCGGTTTGGGCGGCGATAAGCCGATTCCGGCGGCGTATGTCAGGTAAGTGAATTATTAGATACTTTTCATAATTTCCGATACATAATCAGTGCGTTTGTCAGACCGTTTTCGGCGTGCTGAAATGCTTCGGGAATTTCGCCGATAATCTCAAAACCTAAGCTCTGCCATAATCGAACGGCGAACGTGTTCGATTTGACGACGAAATTAAACTGCATCGCACGATAGCCTAATTCCTTGGCTTCACGAAGCGAGAATTCCGCCATTGTCCGCCCGATGCCTTTGCCCATTGATTCCGCCGCAACCATATAACCCGCGTTGGCAATGTGCGAACCCAGATCGGGCTGATTGTCTTTGAGAAAAAATGTGCCGATGATTTTGGCGTTTGAGTTGATTGAGTTGGGCAAATTTAACCCGCCCGCTACCGCAGACGGTTCTGACAAAACGGCAACGTAAGTTTTTTTATCTTTAGAAAACCAGAAATCAAGCATTTTTTCTTGCGAGGTATTCGGATAAAAAGGGTATGTGTCGCCGCCAGCAATGACGGATTTGATAATTCCCCAGACCTGCGGTTTGTCGTCTTCGGTTGCTTTTCTAATTTCGAGCATCTCTTTGTAAAGTAAATTTCCAAATCATACGGTTTTGTGCTTCGTCGAAAATGTATTTTCCTTCCGCGACGCGCCAAAAACCTAAAAACTGCCACGCGCTCGTCTTTAGTTTGTTAAAAAGCGGCACAGCGCGACCTGATTCTATAGCATTAAACAACGATTTATTGAATGAATCAAGCCGTTGATCGCCGCGCCGACCCGCCCCCGTGTAAAAAATCGTTTCCGCCGTATCGCCGTGAAAATCGGGATAACACGGGTTGATTTTGCCGAAATCCGTCAGCAGCGAGATTAACATCCCTTTTCGCTGATAGATACCGTTGCGCACTTTGTGAATTTCGGCGACCTCGTTCCACGAAAAATTTTTGCCGATGTCGTCGGTTGTAAAAAAACTACCGGTTATAGTTGTATTTTGTTCGTTTATACTTGACACAAGTTTTCTCTATGATTAAACTCTTTTTACTTTTCATTTTATCTATGGAAATACTACCAGTTCTTTTCCTGCATTTCAGAAAAAATTGACCCCTTGTTTTTTCGTAAAAAGCGTCGAAAGTTTTTTTTTGCTCTGGTATTTTGTAATTTTATTCATAACGGCTTGATATTTTATCGGCAAATACAAATTTAAATTTAAGTCCCAAGGAGATTAAAAGAGCGTGAAAAGATTTTTAAGTATTTTGGCAGTTTTCGGTTTAGTGATTTTTGTTTTTGGTCTGATTACCAAAAAAGCAGATGCGAACAAACCTGTTTTTAATGCAGGAACACAAGACGAACTCGACAACGCCAAGCAAATCAGTTTAGGCATCTTGCGTGGCCGTGCCGCACAGCGTGCGATCGGAAATGTTGACGAATTTCAGATTCAAAAAGTTGAAATTGACAGTTTGAAAATGGCGCATACGCGTGTTCGTCAGACAGTCGGAGGCGTTCCCGTCTGGGAAGGCGAAGCCATCGTTCACTTGAACACAGACGGTTCGCTGTCAACCGTGACCGACGATCTCAAAGAGATGATCGCCGTCAACACGGAACCGAATTTATCGCAAAAAGATGCCATTAATTTGGTCGTTGACGGCTATCGCGGCGGAGCGAAATTGTCCGAAGACCCAACGGCGGATCTATGGATTTATCGCGGCGAAACCCGCGACCATCTCGTCTATCGCGTCACGACGCCGCGGATTGACGGCTCCGACGCAACATCGGTTCCCGTAACTTTTATTGACGCGCAAACCGGCGAAAAAGTGATGGAATACGATAATCTGCAAACCGGCAGCGGTTCATCGCTTTACAGCGGAACAGTGACGATTTCGACAAACGGTTCGAGCCCGACTTTTTATATGGAAGACACCACCCGGCGGATGGGAACTTTCAATATGAACAGCACCGGCAACGAAACGACCGGTACGGGCGGCACGCAATCGCGCTACACGGACACGGACGACGTTTGGAACACGACGATCCAACGCGCCGGAGTTGACGCGCATTACGGCGCGGCGCAAACCTTCGATTATTTTCAGGCGGTTCACGGACGCAACGGCATTGACGGAAACTACGGACCGGGCACGACGACTTCGGCGGTCGGCGCGATTCCGCTGGTTGTTTCGCGTGTTCACTTCGGCAGCAGCGGCCGCTACAACAACGCTTTCTGGTTCAATAATCAGATGAGCTACGGCGACGGCGACGGCACGACCTTTTCGCCGCTAACGACGATTGACATTTGCGGTCACGAAATGTCGCACGGCGTCACCGAACGCACCGCGAATTTGACCTATTCAAATGAATCGGGCGCATTGAACGAAGCGACTTCGGATATTTTCGGCGCGATGGTCGAACTCCGAGCCGACGGCGGTGTGGTTTCGGCTGATACGTGGAAAATCGGTGAAGATTCTTATACGCCGGGAACTGCCGGCGACGCGCTTCGTCTGATGAACAATCCGAATGCGGTCGGCGATCCCGATCACTATAGCCTTCGCTACACCGGAACAGCTGACAGCGGCGGCGTTCACACCAATTCGAGCATTGCCAATCACGCCTTCTATTTGATGGCAGCGGGCGGCACGAATCGTGTCAGCGGCGTGGCAGTAACCGGCATCGGAACAAGCCCAATGGAAAGAATCTGGTATCGCGCTTTGACCGTCTATATGACTTCGGGCACGAATTTTTCCGCTGCAAGAACGGCGACTTTGAATGCCGCGACCGATCTTTTCGGCGGAACAAGCGCGCAATACACGACCGTTGCGACCGGCTGGTGCGCGGTTGGCGTTGGCGCGTGTCCGGGCGGAACACCGACCCCAACACCAACTCCGACGGGAACCAATCGGCTCGTCAACGGCGGATTTGAAACCAGTGTTTCGCCCTGGGTTATGTCGGGAACAGGCGCGTTATATATCGCAAACGGCAGTTCACCGCACGGCGGAACAGGCTACATCTATTTCGGCACGGCAAACAATCGCACGGGACAAAACTATCAAACGGTTTCAATCCCGACGACCGCAACCGGAACATTGACCTTCTGGCTCAATGTCACTTCGGCTGAAACGACAACAACGACGCAGTATGATAAATTGTTCGTCGAAGTCCGCAACACGGCGGGAACTCTGCTGGCAACTCCGGCAACTTACAGCAATTTGAATAAGACGGCATCTTCAACTACTTATTCGCAAAAATCGCTGAATTTGGCGGCTTACAAAGGTCAGACAGTTCGCGTTCAGTTCCGCACAACAACGGATAGTTCGTTAATCACGACTTTCCGCGTTGATGATGCGGATCTGCGATAAACTCCTAACTTGGAATGCAAAAGGGAACGATTTCGGTCGTTCCCTTTTCTTTTTTAACGTCATTAAAAAAAGTTAGGAATTCAAATTACAGATGATTAGGCGCGAGAATTCAATGGCAAGAAGTTAATGCCATTGGGCTCTCGACGCGATTCAAAACAAATAACAAGCGTCGGGCAAAAGAGAAAAGGCTGAACCGTTTACTTCACGAACGAGACAGCCGTTGCTCTTTGACCGGCTTTCTACAATAAATCGTTAAGCAGGTGAGCATAAGTTTCGAGGTATTTTGAAAAGTTTTGAGTCCCGGATTTATGCGGCAAACCGCCAGCGAAGCGTGGCGGTTACACGCTAAAGCGTGGACTCTGAACGAAGAGCAAAATGTCGCAAAACTTATGCTCACCTGCTTAGTAATTGTTGAAGTCCCGGGGTTTTTGACGCGCCGTCCGCCTGAGTTGACGGAAAAAAGATTTAATTTTCTAAAAGGCTTGAGCTAATTCTACTCCTTTTTGCGCGTATTCTGCGGAAATAGATTTTTCAAGTTTATGAGACTTGTAAAATTTACGACCAAAGTTAAGTTATTAATGAAAATATAATGGAGAATTAATTTATGCTTAAAGAAAAAATTGCCAAAGAAACCACAAAGAATAGTTTCTTAACCGGACCGGAAATAACCACAAACATATCGATTGTGAAGAGTTTGATATTTTGCATTGCATTTGTATTGTTGACATCAAATGTATTTGCGCAAAAAGAAGTGAGGACGGATTTTCCGACTCAAAAAGAAGTGAGGACGGATTTTCCGACTCAAAATGTCCCGAATGAAGGAAAAATGTCAAAAAAAATTATTCCCGATTCGTATATCATCCTTTTTAATGAAGATGATCTCCAACCATACATAAAGAAAAGCCCTGCGGGAGAAAATGACAACCGCGAAGAAAAAGCAAATGATGCCCAAAAATATGAGGAACAAATGACTGTTACTCTTAGAAAAATAGCTCAAGACAAATTGGGTATTACTTCTGAGATGATTACCGAATATTATACCACTGCAACAACCGGGATTAAGATTCAGGTCAAAAACGATCAGGCGAAACGGATACTTGAAAGATTGAAAACCGTCAAAGAAGCGGCGGCAATGGTTCAAGATTTTGAAATCACCGCTTTCGAATCTGCCGTTGTGCCGGCGACAAACTTTTTAATGTTTTTTAGACAAACGCCAAGCTGGGGCGTGAGTATTGTCGGCAGCGGTAACTATACGGGAAATAAATGGGCATGGGTGCTTGATACAGGAATTGACACCACACATCCTGATTTGAATGTTAAGTCATCGTCACCTTTTGCAGTTTCATTTATCAGCGGACAATCATTTGTTGACGGTTTTGGTCACGGCACGCATGTCGCCGGAATCATTGCCGCCAGAAACAATCGAATCGGCACGCTTGGCGTCGCTGCCGGGGCAACTGTTGTTCCGGTCAAGGTTCTTTCCAACTCCGGTGCAGGGTCTTGGGGCGCATTACTTTCCGGTCTCAATCACGTTGCCAAATATTATCTCCCCGGAGATGTTGTCAATATGAGTTTGGGCGGTCCCGCGCCGGATTGGTTCACCGACGCATTTATTTGGTGGGACGTTAGAAAACAATCGGAAAATGCGATCAGAAATTTAGGCAATGCCGGAGTGTTCTGTGTCATTGCGGCAGGTAATGACAATCAAAATGCAAATAATGTGACGCCCGCCAGAATTAATGGAAACAGAGTCTATACTATATCTAATATGGATTGGAATAGAAACTTATCCGGTTCTTCTAATTATGGAAACGCCCCTGTGGATTATGCGGCTCCCGGAGAGAATATTTTATCAACGTATATGGGCGGAGGCTATGCTTATATGAGCGGAACCTCAATGGCGGCACCTTTTGTTTCAGGAATTTTATTAATAAACAACGGAGTAATTAACACCTCCGGTGTGGTTAATACCGATAAAGATGCGACCAAAGACCCGATAGCCGTTAGATAACCTGTTTTCTGCAATACTGAGCGGCATAAGCAGATAATAATGCAGAAACACGCACGAAGTAAGGGCGCATTTCACACTTACTTCGTGCGTGTTTCTGCATTATGTTACAAACATATGCCGACCTGCTTAGAAATAGCCGTCGGTTGGAAAACAAGAAATATCTGCACACGCGCCCAATGGCATTAAGTAGAGCAATTTTTAAGTTTTCTAGGATTTGCGGATTTTTGTTTTCGTTCAGAGTCCACGCTTTAGCGTGTTCCCGCCAGCGAAGCGCGGCGGAAATTCAAACCTATTGTTTGGACTCTGAACAAAGACAAAACACCAGATAATTTTAAAATTGCTCTACTTAGCTATCAGCTAATTTTTCCCTTTTTTATCCTCACTTAGCCTAAGACTCCTGCCACAACCGTTTCCGCGCAGGCGGGAGATGTCAGGCGTTTTGCAAAACACATCCAAAAAAACTAAAATACAAACAAGTCGTTAATAGACTTCTACGCACGGGCAGGGCGGAAGTAACGCTTGTTAGATATGAACAGTCATTAGACGTTCAGAGCAAGAATCTCCAATCCATAAATCTTTGATTTTGGTTGGAGAGTGTCAATGATTAGATTTAAGGCACGAAAGCATTCGGCACGGGTCTGTCGCCGGTCGTCCCGAAAGTTACAATCTGCGTTCCGGCAGTCGTTCGCTGAATAAACCATGTTGAGTTTGACGGTCGGAAAACCGTCAAATCAAACTTGCCGTCGCCGTCGTAATCGCCCGGCGCGGGAATATCGCCTGTCGTGCCAAATGGTGCCGAGAAGAACGAAAAATCCTCGCTTCGCAAGACAAACCAGAAGCCTGTCGAAGGACGGAAAAATGCTGCATCAGCTTTGCCGTCGCCAGTGTAATCGCCCTGCACGGGTTTGTCCGCCGAGTTTCCAAACTGAAAAGCGGTCGTTCCGCCGGTTGCGCTGCGCCGAATCCACCATTCACCAACCGCCGGACGGAAAATGGCAATATCCGTTTTGCCGTCGCCATCAAAATCCGCCACAACGGGAACATCATTCGACGCGCCAAATTGAACGATTGCCGTGCCCGCGCCGCCTGATTGGCTGATAAACCATGTCGCTGTTGACGGACGGAAAACAGCCGGATCGGTTTTACCGTCGCCGTCATAATCGGCAGGCGCGGGAATATCACCCAACGCACCGAACGGAAATGAGAAAAATGAACCGTCTTCGCTCCGTAAAATAAACCAGAATCCGGTTGACGGACGGAAAATGGCGATGTCGGTTTTGCCGTCGCCGGTGAAATCGCCCGAAGCGATTTTGTCCGAGCTGTTACCAAATTGCGCCGCGACGGTTTGCCCCGAAGAACTGCGGTTGATCCACCATTCGCCGGGCGAGGGGCGAAAGATCCCAATATCTGTTTTGCCGTCGCCGTCGAAATCAAACTGTCCCAAACCGCGCGAAGTCAGACAAGTTCCGTTTGCCGTCACGTAACTGCTCACTTCCGACCGCGAAGATGTACAAAACGTGAGCTGCGTACTGCCATTCAATTGGGCATTCATCAAAGTGTTCGCACAATTCAGCGCGGTGTCCGAATGGGTCGCGCCAAGATTATGTCCGATTTCGTGCGAAGTAACTAAAAAATTCGCTTCTTCCCATCCCCAAGTGACATCAACTCTGCCGCTTAAACCGTAAGCAAAATCAGGATTATTGCATACTACACCCAAAAATCCGTAACCTTGCGACCGCACATTCGACTTGTAGGTAAAAAGATGCGCTACATCGCGCCGATATTGCGCCGCCGGAAAATTGGTGTTCCAATAGGCTTGAAATGAGCGAACGAGTGCATCTGCATTAGCTCCGTTATATGAATCAGCCGTTGACCAGGTATGTTGGAAAACGACGCTCACCGTCAAGTTTAGTTCGTTTTCATAAAGACCTTCGACCATATTCAAAATGCTCAGAATCTTGGCGTTGGCACCCGCCGCGTTGGTCGTCGTATTGACAAAATCAAAATCGGCTTCGGTTGCGATCTCAATCGCTTTTTGCCCTGCAAGGGATTGCACATTGCCCGACAAAACCATCTTTTGGCCGTCCTCGATTTCGCCAGTCAAATCTTGCGGACAACTGAAACTTTTATCTCTGATGACATCTTCCGCCCGATAAACAACAAATTCACCGGCAGCTGCCAAATCCGAATACTTTTTGGCGGATTCGATAAAATATCTTTCTGCGCCTGCTGAAAAATAACCCTCGATTCCCGAATCATCCATCGTCAGACGAACTTCGGACTCCGTTTCGCCGACAATCTTTCCTTTGTAGGTCGTGACCGGCACTTTTTCAAGACGGCGCGTGCCGTTTGCCGTCACATCTTCCGCAATGTAGCGTGATGAGCGTAAATCGTGCGGTGTCAACGACAATTCAAAGGTTCTGTTCGGTGTCGAAAAAGAAATTATCTGGCTCGCCTTTGCTTGTCTAATCGCTTCACGGGTGTTTAAACGCACCACATTGACGCTCTTAAATGAGTTTCCAAGATCATTTTTTAACGCGTCGCTCTCCTGTGCCGAAGCCGATAAAAATGTAGCTAGCGTAAGTAGAATGCCAAATAAAATACTTTTCATCATTGAATCATCCGAAGAAAAAAGATTATGGTTTTAATTTGAATGAGATTCGGGGGAAAATCTCGCTGATATAATTAATAAAGGTTTAACGTTGTTTATCTTCCACGAAAATCTGTAGATTAGATGCCGGAATCCACGAAAAGTCAGAAAAATGTTTTAGGGGTTATCTTAGGGGGAATCTGGAAGCGTCCGCCGAGTCGGTTTCGGCTGACTATTATCCGCCTCACGCAGAAAAAATTTACGGCTTCCGTTGGAGTCATCATAACAAATTCAGAAGATAAAGTCTTGCTGCTCGAACATATTCTGCGTCCGGCTTCGGGTTGGGGCATTCCCGGCGGATTTATTGACGAGGGCGAACAGCCCGTTGATGCTGTGCGGCGAGAATTGCGCGAGGAAACCGGCATTGATCTGGAAAACCTGAAAATGCTTCGCGTTCGGACAATTCGCCGCCATATCGAATTTCTCTTTCGTGCCGAAAGCAATGACACAGCGGAAGTAAAAAGCCGCGAGATAAAAAGTCTGGATTGGTTCGCGGTTGATAAAATGCCCGCCGAAATGAGTGTGGTGCAAAAAACAATCGTCGAAAAAGTTTTGCGCGGTGAAATTTGATAAAAAGTTTTCCGCCGTTTAGACTGATAAAGATAAATTTTATTAGGAGAAAGAAAATGGTTGATTTAATTCCGTCGTCAGAATCGGTGATGGCGATTTTGCAAGAAACGGGCGCATATCGCAAAGGACATTTCAAATACCCGAACGGCAAACACGCTTCGCATTATTTTCAGATGCCGTTGGCGTTTCGTTATTACAATAATGCAAGAGTTATGTCGGTCGGTTTAAGCCGAATGTTTCGGCTGGAAAAAGCGATTTCCAGCCGCTTGCCCAAAATTTCGGTGATCAGTCCGAGTCCGGGCGGCATTGTCGTCGCTTTTGGCGTGCGCGAAGCTTTGTCTGCCGAACAGATTTACTGGGCGGAAATGGAAGACGGCAAGCGTCAATTTCGTCAATATATCGGCGAAGGTGATGTTCATCCGGCAATTATCGTTGACGATATAATTCGTTCGGGCAAAGCAATAGAGGAAACCTTTAATCTCGTCAGAGAATTGGGTGCGGAAGTTATCGGTTGTGGCGCGATCGTCAGATTTGAAGACTCGCCGACCGAAATTGACGGTGTTCCGGTTAAAAGTTTGATGACGTTTGACGTAAATTTCTATGAAACAGAAGAAGAATGGAAACATTCCCGAAACGCATCTGACACCGACGAACAAAAAGTTAGATTTTAAAGTGAAAAAGGGTAAAAGGGTAAGAGGGTAAAAGGGGAAAGGGGAAAAAGTTTGATCGCAAATTATCGACTAAACTTTTACCCTTTTACCCTTTTACCCTCTTACCCTCTTACCCTCTTACCCTCTTACCCTCTTACCCTCTTACCCTTTTACCCTTTTACCCTTTTTCACTTTTTCACTTTGTTGAGTTTCTTAAAGAGACTGCGTCTTTCCGCCAGTAATCTCAAAAACTTCTCGCGTTTGAGAAAAAACAGCGAAATGGCTTTGAGCCAGCCGCTCAGATCGCCGATTTCTTCAAGCGAACGAAGCGCGATATAACCGCCCAAAAACGAAACCGGAATCGAAAGCAAGGCGATTAGCCAGCCGAAATAAAAATCTAAAACACCCGCGAAAATCAGCCACGTCAAAGGCATCAGAACTATCGCTGACAAAAACTTGACCGTCGAAGCCATATCAAAATAACCTTTTTTGATTTGCAAATAAGCTAAGACCTTGCCGAATTGATACGCGGGAAAATGCAAAACCGTGCCGAAGATGGCGAGCGGCGCAAGCAAGATCAAATACCACGAACGCCAAAGAGCGTGTTTCAAAACAAATCTCTTTGAATAATCGGCAAGCGCGAGAAATTCCGATTCGATGCCGAGTTGGTCGAGTTTTTTATTATATTCGGCAAGTCTTTTTTCGAGTTTTGCATCCAAATTATTCGGCGGTTCGGCGACGAATTTCTGCAAAAATTCTAATCTTTCCGCCAGATTTTCCTCGTGCGGCGTGGTCGCAGTAAAAACATCTTCGGCGATTCGTGCGACGGCAATTTCCGCGTCGGATTCGGCATTTAAAGTTACTTCGCGCAGAGATTTTTCGATTTTCTCCGTCAATTCCCGAACGGCTTGGCGCGGCGGTTGTCCCTCTTCATCCAATTCAACCGGCAAAACCGGAAAAGGCGTGCCGAAATGAAGCAGTGCCTCGCTTCGAAAAGTCGTTTTGTTGGTGTAATAAAGTCCGACCGGAACGATTTGCAGATCGAGCGACGAAGGGTTTTTGCCGACCGAAACCGTGCCAAGTGCAATTCGCGCCGCACCGGTTTTTAGCGGCTGAAGTTTGGGTTTGTCGTGCGAGATTCCTTCGGGGAAAATCGCGATCACGCCGCCATTTTTGAGTAGTTCACGCGCCACCGCGAAAGTTTCCTGATTTTTGGAAACGTCCGCGCCCGAATCTTGCTGACGATAGAGCGGAAGCGCGCCGACCGTGCGAATCAGATAACCGATCACGGGCATCTTAAAAAGTGTCGATTTGGCAAGAAACGCTAATTTTCGCGGCAGCGCAATAAACAAAAGCGCGGGATCAATCAGCGCGTTCGGATGATTGCTGACAAAGATCAAACCGCTTGTTTTCGGCAGATTTTCGTAATTATAAAGCTCGATCTTTCTAAAAAAGATGCTGATGCCAACACCGAAAATAAAATGGATCAGCCACAAAGCAAAAGAGCCTCGACGATGCAGAATCACATCACCAAGGCGTAGTTTTTTCACGTCAGTCTTCATTTGCCGATTTGGGATTTAGGATTGCGGATTGCGGATTGCTCGGTTATCAAATCCGCAATCCGCAATCCTAAATCCCAAATCCATTAGATTTCATGGCGGTTTGCCATTGCTTTGTCCATCGTCACTTCGTCCACAAATTCCAAATCCGAACCGACCGGCATCCCCATCGCAATCCGCGTCACACGAACTCCCAATGGTTTCAGAAGACGCGCAATATAATTCGCCGTCGCTTCGCCTTCGGTCGTCGGATTCGTCGCGATGATGATCTCTTTGACCTCGACACCTTCATTATTATTCGGCATCAGACGCGGAAACAGATTCGCGATCATTAATTCATCGGGACCGATGCCGCGAATCGGTGACAGAGAGCCGTGCAAAATGTGATACAAACCTTTATAAGAACGTGTTTTTTCGATGGCGACGAGATTATAAGGTTCTTCGAGCACGCAAATCTGCGAACGGTCGCGCGTGGGCGAAGCGCAATACATACACGGATTGATGTCCGTCATATTGTTGCAAACGGAACAGAAAACGATTTTTTCCTTGACCTCGCGCAGCGCGTCAATAAAATTTTCGACTTCCGCGAGCGGACGGCGCAAGATATGAAAAGCCAATCTTTGCGCTGATTTATGTCCGATTCCGGGCAGCCGCTTAAATTCGTCGATCAACTTGGCGACAGGTTCTGAATATTCCAACATATTTCGATTTGGGATGTCGGATTGCGGATTGCGGATTTATTTCAAGAGAGAAAACTTTGTTTCTCGTTAGATAAATCCGCAATCCGCAATCCCAAATCCGCAATTACATGAGTCCGGGCGGCAGCATTCCGCCGAGTTTTCCTTTGAGCGATTCTTCGACCTTGCGCCGCGCTTCATTGAGTGCCGCAACCGCCAGATCCTGAATCATTTCGGTGTCGCCGTCTTTGACCAGATCGGGCGAGATCGTCAATTCCAAAACTTCAAAATCGCCGCGCATTTTGACCGTCACCGCGCCGCCGCCGGCGGACGCGTCAACGGTCATCTGTTTCATTTCCTTGCCCATTTGCTCCTGCATTTTCTGGGCTTGTTTCATCATCGAATTCATATCAAATCCGCCTGGAAATTTCATAATTTTTTTCTCATCCTTAAATATATAATTGCAAAAAAACTGTCCGGTAATTATAACATTTCATTTCTACAAATGTCTTTCGGCGGAAATTATACCGCAAATATTTTTTCTGAATGGTCTGTCAAATCTCTACCTGACACAAGTAAGTGATTCCTTACTTGCTTTTTGCGATCATCTGCATTACAAATTAATTTGATGGAAATCAATTGGAAAAATAACGCCAAAAAGCCGTATCTGTTTCTCCAAAAAGCCGAATGGACCGGTCTGACGGTTCATCGGGCGCGTGTTTTGCCCGGTTCAATTGTTGAACACGCCAATCCGTATCACGAAGTTAATCTGTCAATTTCGGGCAATTTGATGACCGAGAAAATTTCGGCCGGCGGCAAACGCATCAGGACAAAATGCGCGCCGGGAAATCTTTGCATCACGCCGGCAAATCAACTAATTGGTGCGTTTTGGGAAAAACCGTTGGACAATATGGGGTTTTTCCTTGAACCTGAGTTTGTGACCAAAACCGCTCTCGAAAATCGTTTTTCGTCCAATTTTGAATTTCACGAAGTGTACGAAGAAAAAGACCCGCTGATCCAGCATATCGGTCTCGCTCTGCTTGCCGAATCAAATACGAAAAGCAACGCCGGAAGGCTTTACGCCGATTCGCTGATTCAATCGCTGACGCTTCATCTTTTGAAAAATTACAGCAACGCCGCCACCGTTCAAGAGAACATTAACGGCGGACTTTCGGGCTACAAATTACGCCGCGTGCAGGAATTTATCAACGCGAACCTCGAGGAAGATCTGTCTTTGGCAGAAATTGCCGAAGTCGCCGATCTGAGCCAATTTCATTTTGCCCGCGCCTTCCGCAAATCAACCAATCTGACACCGCAGCAATATCTGATGCAGCAGCGCATCGAACGCGCCAAAGAACTTCTGGCAAAAGAAGATCTGCCGATCGTCGAAATCAGTCTGCGGACAGGCTTCAAAAATCAAAGCCATTTCACGACGCTTTTCCGCAAATTCACGAAATTTACCCCGAAACTCTGGCGCGAACTCAAGCACGCTTAAGAAAGGGAAAAAGGGTAAAAGGGTAAAAGTTTGCTCATTCGTAGGCAATCAAACTTTTACCCTTTTACCCTTTTACCCTTTTACCCTTTTACCCTTTTACCCTTTTACCCTTTTAAAGAGCAATTTCAGAACACAAACCGCAAACAGCCGAAAGATTTTCATCGAACGAATTTTCTAAAATCATTTCAGACTATAAAAGTCTAAGGAGATATTTAGATAATGAAACGAATAATTTTGAGCATTTTTGTTATATTGGCGGCATTGGTTTTCAGCGTTTCGGCGCAATTTTTCGAAACACGGCAGACGTTTGAAAAAGGAATTGATCTGGCAAATGCCGGAAAATACGAAACGGCACTCGGCGATTTCAAAAAATCTCTGCGGCTTGCCGAATCAGAGGATACGGACAATAAATTTCGCGCTAAAATTCATTTCAACATCGGCGTTTGTCTTTATCAATTAAAGCAAAACACAGAAGCCGTCGCGGAATTTGAGCAAGCCATCAAACTCGGCAAAGGCGATTACGAAAAAGCGTTTTACGCGCTCGGAATGGCGCAGGCCGAATTGAAAAACTGGCAGTCGGCCGAACAAGCATTTCGTGGCGCGATCCGGTTAAATAAACGCAACGGCGAATCGTGGTTCGATCTGGCGTTTGTTTATCTGGCGCAAAACGATCTCGACGCGGCGCGAAATGCGTTTCAGAGATCAATCGAATTAAAAAGCGTCGCGACTTCGATCGGACATAATAATCTCGGCGTGCTTTTTGCGATGAACGGCGATATAAGTTCCGCCGTCAAGGAATTTGAAACCGCGCTAAAACAATCGAAAGGGAAATTTGCGGTCGCCGAACGCAACTTGCAATTCTGTAAATCGTTGGGGCAAAATTTCAATCAGGAGTTGATGGCAAAATTAGAATTTACAAAGTAGTTTTGAGTCCCGCCTTCAGGCGGCTTTCGCTTCGACAGTCGAAAAACGCCGCCTCAAGGCGGGACTCAGAACATTGGAGAAAATATGGAAAAACAAAATGATGTAATGGCGATCTTAAAACTTTATGAACTGCGGCGCGAGCCGGCAATGCGTGAATCGCGGCAATGGTATTTTTCTGCTTTCGCGCCCCGCTCGGCGATGGACATAATTGCGCTCTTTCGCGCGGGAGAACGCGAGAGTGCAAATCTACGGATGATAACTTCTTATTGGGATATGGCGGCATCGTTCGTCCTGAACGGCGGAATTGACGAAAAAATGTTTCTCGATGCGGGCAGCGAATATATTTTCGTTTACGCCAAGATCCAACCGTTTTTAGCCGAGATCCGCCAAATGTTTCAAGAACCTGATTACTTGATAAATCTCGAAACGCTGGTGATGAAAATTCCCGGCGTTGAAGCCAAACTCGAAGCACGAAAACGTCTCGCGGTCATTTGGACGAAAGAAGAAAAAGAAATTTCAGCGACCGAAAACATCTAAAAATTAAAACACAAACTTTACGCTTCGGGCAGAAGATTTTTATTCATCAAAGATGATAAAAATTCTCTGCCCGAAGGCTTTTCAGCACCGAAAAAAGTTAAGTTGACGGAATAGAAATTGCCTTTTTGCCTAGTTTTTATCGGCATTTCACAAAAAAATATTTTTCGTTTTTTTTTCAGACTTTTTCATAATTCCCCGTGTCTAAGCTAGCCATAAGAAGAGTGAAAAATACTTCTTAAATCAGGCTCGCGGTGCGCCTTAAAAGTGCCGCAATGAAAGAGGAGAAAAAATTATGAGAACAATAAAATGGATACGAAATTTAGTTTTTGGAATGGCAATTATTTTCGGAGTGCAAAGCTCGGCGTTTGCGGCGCAATCGATCGCGACGGTCGGGACGAACACTTCGGCGGCAAATGTCTTCTATACCGGCGGCGTTGGCGGAAACTTGAATATTATGACGAACAACGCTTTTTTGAGAAGCAAATTCGGATTTGGATTCGCTCCGAATGTCACGGTTCAGTTTTCGCAGATGGTCGCCATACCGGGAACATATGTTTTTAACGCTGACGGTGTTTGGCATCTGTGGCTCAGAGACCCGAATAACGGTTTTACTACTTTTGTGGTGACTGATAATACAAACGGCAATATTTTGCTGCGCGGCAGATTTCAAAAAGCGATTTTGCACGGGCGGACAGGCTCGTCATCGCTGGCGATAACCTTGCCGTTCGATAATGTTTCATACAATCAGGCTTCGCTCGCATTTCCGGCGGGCTTTGAGTTCGTGAACGGTTCGTTTTCGATCGCGATTCTGTCGCAAGTTCCGCTGATTGCCGACCCGATGGCGGGACCGATGGCTTTTAATGCCAACGGCGACATCAATTTCGGAGCTGAATAAAGGGTAATTTCGGCGTGTCGCCTGACGGAAAATTCGGGCGGCACGCCGTTTTTGAAAATAGAAAAGTGACGGCGGTTTCTCTTAAAAAACCTGCCAAAGATAGGAGAATTTATGACTGAAACGGAAAAAGATCTAATAATTTGTATGTCGTGTATGGCTCCCAATGATAAATCGGATGATTTTTGTCAGAACTGCCGCGCGTCACTCGCCACAACGTCAACGCTCGACCCGCTGCAAACAATTCAAAATGAAGGATCTCTTTGGCGGAAAGCGACTTCGGAACGCCCGAAATTTATAGTCGTTTTGGGAATGTGGGTTTTGTTTCTGCCCTGGATTGTCGGAACCATCGTGATAGAGGCGAGCATTATTATCAATTGGGATGGATTTTCGAGCCTGATTTTTTTCTGGATCGGTGTCGCGCTCTTTCTGATTGCTCTCAATATGTTATTTACCGTAACGAAAAACTATTTGACGATGCCCGAAAAGACCGGCGCGGCAAAATGAGAAGCGGAGCGAAAATCTATTTTTAACAGTAGGAGAGAAAATTATGAAAAAGATTTATTTGATAATGGCAAGTATTTTTTTGATATCGGGTCTTTCGATCAGCGTTTTTGCTCAAAAACAGTCGAACAAAAAAAGACCGACTACCGCCACGGTTCGCCGCACCGAATCGGTCAGCAATAACGAAAAAATTACAATTGGCGGTAATCGTTCTTCAATCGGAAGAAAAAATCAGGACATCGAAGTCGAAAACGATGAAACTCATTGGCGCAGAAATAGGCAAATGCAAAGCAATTCCGTGGTTTTCGAGCCGAACGACGAACCTTTGTGGGTAAGAAGAAGAAACTATTTACATTAACTTTTAACTCAGGGCGCGGCGTGTTATAAATCAAACATTGCTTTATGAAACGCTACGTCATCAAACGCGATGAAGGCTCTTTGCCGGAAAAACTGACTCGTTACCGCGAGGAATTGAACGCCGAACAATTTCGCGTCGTGACGGCAAAACCGCAAGCGTCGCTGGTCGTTGCGGGTGCGGGCACGGGCAAGACGCGGACGATCACTTATCGCGTCGCTTATCTGATCGAGCAGGGCGTTTCGCCGCAAAAGATCTTGCTGGCGACATTTACGAATCGGGCGGCGCGTGAGATGCTGCGGCGCGTTGAAAACTTGACGGGTTCGCAGAATGTCCATCGAATTTGGGGCGGAACATTTCACCGGATCGCTAATTTAATTTTGAGAAGACACGCCGTTTCAATCGGCTACGATTCAAATTATTCGATCCTTGACAGCGAAGACGCGAAGGAATTTGTCAACGTTTGCATTGACGAAGCCGGAATTGACACGAAAGCAAAGCGTTTCCCGAAAGCCGAAGTCATCCAGGGCATTATTTCCTACGCCAACAATACCGACCTGCCGATCGAAAATGTGATCATCGGAAAATATCCGTATTTTGAAATGCTCACCCAACAGATCAAGCGCGTTGATTTGATCTTTCAAGAGCGCAAGCGCGAACGAAACGTGATGGATTACGACGATCTGCTGCTCAACTGGAAACGTCTTTTGATCACAAAACCCGAAATTGCCGACCTATATGCCGAACAGTTTGAGCATATTCTCGTTGACGAATATCAGGACACGAACCGGCTCCAAGCCGAAATTATTGACCTGCTCGCGGTCAAACACCGCAACGTGATGGTTGTCGGCGACGACGCGCAAAGCATTTTCGGGTGGCGCGGCGCGGAATTTACGAATATTTACGAATTTCCAAAGCGTTATCCCGAGGCGGAAGTCTATAAACTCGAAACAAATTACCGAAGTACGCCCGAAATTTTAGGACTTGCCAATACTTCGATCGCCTGCAACCGCAAACAATTCCCGAAAATGCTCAAAGCGGTTAAGAAATCGCGCGAATTCAAACCCGCGCTCGTTCCTTGTTCAAACGTCGAACAGCAATCGGCATTTATCGCTTCGCGGATACTGGAACTGCGCGACGAAGGCACGTCTTTGGAAGAAATTGCGGTGATGTATCGTTCGCATTACCATTCGCTCGAATTGCAATTGGAATTAACGCGCCGGAATATTCCGTACCGCGTCCAATCAGGCGTCAGATTTTTTGAACAAGCACATCTCAAAGACGTCATCTCTTACCTCAGAATCATCGTCAATCCGCGTGACGAACTGGCGTGGAAACGAATCTTAAAGATGATTCCGAGCGTCGGCAACGCAACCGCGAATCGGATTTATGAAGCGATGGTTTTGTCAGAACCGCCTGCGGTAGCGGGTGGTTTAACGCGCACATCCAAAAACCTCGCTTCAAACAACAAACTTCAACCATCCGCTACCGCAGATGGTTCTGACAAGTTGACGCTGACGCTTCCCGCATCGCTCAATCGTCTGCAAAGCAAGCAAGCGTGGCAAGATTTCGTCAAGCTCCTTGAATTGTTAACAACCGACGAAAACCGCAATAATCCCGCGAAACAGATCGAACTGATCCTGACGAACGGCTACGAACAGCATTTGCAGGAAACTTTCGAGAACGCCGAAGCCAGGTTAGAAGATCTGCGCCAGCTTGTTTTATACGCGAGCCGTTACGATTCGACCGAGAGTTTCTTATCGGAACTCGCGCTGCTTTCGACCGAACGCTTCAAAGAACCGACCGGCATCGCGGGCGAAGATGTCATTCAGGGTGGCGAAGAAGACGAGCTTTTAACCTTAACGTCGGTGCATCAGGCAAAAGGTCTGGAATGGAAAGCCGTTTTTATAATCTGGGCGGCGGAAGGCAAATTTCCTTCGCCGCGAAGTTTAAAAGAAATTGATTCCGAAGAAGAAGAACGCCGCCTCTGGTATGTCGCATTAACGCGTGCGCAGGACGAACTTTATCTGACCTATCCGCTGATGATGGTTGATTATTCGCGCCAGACCATTCTGCAAAAACCGTCGCGCTTTATTATGGAATGTCCGCCGATTCTGTTTGAAGTCTGGAGTCTCGAAGAGGAAGCGCGCGCCTTTGACGCGCCGATCGAAGTTGAATCCAAATCACAGGAATTTTTCAACTGATCCCAAAGTCCTGGAGCGGATTTTGTTTGAATGTCCGGTGAACGCGGACGGCAATTTGCCGATCTGCGTTCCGAGGTTGAAGCCTCAGCAACAAAATACGCTCCGCATTTGTTGGACATCTTGCGCCAAGCCCTTAACTTAACGCCATTGGCGCAAAGCAACACTTGCTGACCTTTTGATGGTTTTATCTGGTCTTTTTAACTTCAACTTGAATTATTATCTAGCTTTAACAAAGAAGTTAAAAATAATTTCAGGTCGGGAAGGGGCGCTTGCGCCCGCTCAAGTCAAAACATATTCAATTCAAAAAAAAAAGAATCCCCATTCAAGAGACGCGCCTTTGATCGAAGAAAAGAAGCAGGTTTTCATCCATTAAGTTTTGCTTGTAATTTTCCGAAGTTTGCCGTTAAACTGTGGGTGTAGATTTTGAATGGGACGGCAACAAAAGCGAGCTGAACATTAAAAATCACGGGCTTGATTTTGCGGATGTTTGACAGATGTTTGAATAGCCGATAATTGTAACGATGACGGACAAAGAAATTGACGTTTCCGACATTCCACCGCTTGGTGAAAAGTTTTTTGCCAAACGCTAAACTCCGTCTGCCGAAAGGCAAGGTCAGCGTTCTTTTGACCGTTGCCGAAGAAACAAGCGATTGGTATCAAGCACAAGGTAAAGAAGCCAAAGAATTAATGACCGTCGCTTTCAGAATCTACGCCGAAGCACATAAAGAAATCCATCGTTAAGGATTTCATTTCAAAGCCCGACAAATCAATTAACGATTTTCGCACCCGTCGCTTTCAGCGATTTTGTAATGCCTCAGTAAAAATTAGGAATTCATATTTTTACTGAGGCGTTACTGGTAGATTGCAAATTTCCGGTTTCTGAATTGCAAAATGCGGTATAATCATCTGCGGAAGTTTATTAAATCCGAAATCCGAAATCCGAAATTGAAATATGCCTTCAGGAAAAACACACGACGCAATCACATTTCTCTTTGTCGCACCCGTTTTTGTGGCGGCGTGGCGCGTTACCGAAAACACTGCGATTTCCGCCGTCATCACATTTGCCTTTTTATTTGGCGGATTGATGTTTGGTCCTGATCTGGACACGATGAGCAAACAATATACGCGCTGGGGAATTTTGCGTTTTTTGTGGTTTCCTTATCAGAAATTTTTCGCACATCGTTCGCGCTGGTCGCACGGACTTGTTTTCGGAACCTTTCTGCGCGTCGTTTATTTTATGGGCGCATTGACGCTCATTGCCTTTGCCGTTGTTTATATTTACGCGAGTTATGCCGGCGGCAACTTGCCTGATCTGCTGGAAATGGCGAAGACCTGGGGTGAACTCGGCGAAATGGTTCGTAAAAACATCGGTGAATATTTTTTACCGTCCGTTTTTGTCGGATTGTGGCTCGGCGCGGCAAGCCATACGCTGACCGATATGGCGGGAACATTCGTCAAAACCAGAAGAATTACGGAATTCTTATAATTTTGGATTTGAGATTGCGGATTGCGGATTTGAAGAAAAACAATCCCAAATCCCAAATCCGCAATCCCAAATTGAATCATCTGCCCGCTCGTGCGTTTGCGAGCCGCAGCGACTGTTTGCGGACGGCATCGGAAACATTGCGATTTTTCGACATTGCGAGTAAATCGCGAAGTTGCAGACGCGTCAGAATACTGATTACATTGCCCATCGGCGTTCGCGGGTTCGATGCCAATTTGAGCATGATCTGATAATTTCGCGCCCACGCCCGGTTGATCGCGATCATCCGCAAAACATCTTCGGGAACCGATTTCATCGAAGCGATTTTTTCCACTTCCTGTTCGGTAATGCGGTTATTCTGGATAACTGCCTGCGCGACGATGCGGTTTGGATCGCGAATCAGAATATTTCGTGCTTCGCGGTCGCCTTTCATCGCCAATTTTACGCGGTCTTTCATACCCATTTTCAGAATGCGATTGATCATCGAAATCCGTTCGCCGGAAATCGAATCTTCCTCGAATTTGAGTTCGCCCAAGATCTTGTCAACAATGGCCGCACGTTCTTCGGGCGATTCTTCGTAGAGTTCTTCGATAAATTCGAGCGACAGCCAACTGTCATCAACCTCGTCGTCGGGAACTTCGATATGTTGGGCAAGCAGAATCGCGTCGTCAAAACTGATTTCAAAACCTTTCGGGTCATCGGAGATCGCCGCCTTTTCGATAAATTCAGCCGCCGCTTCTTTACCTTGGGCGCGAAGCTCGCTGGCGATTTGCTGGGCGCCGCGTTCTTTTTCAAAAAACTCGCGTTTGACTTCCTGGGCGCGGCGTTCGGCTTCTGATGTCCGATAGGTATTGGCGATGATCGCATCAATGATCGCCGGGGCTTTGATCAAAAGCTGTTGATTAAAGGAGATCAATTCGAGAAGGTCGCCACTGGTCGTTTTTCGGGCAAGTTTGACGATCGATTGTTCGGGCGTTCGCGTATTTTGAACGATTGCTTCGCAAATCTCGTTTGGCAGATTTTCGTAATCGGAGAAAAAATCCAGTACACGCGGCGCAACTTCGTGTGATTGAACAACATCTTTGAGAGATGTTGCGATCTGCGAGGAAATAGTCTGACGCGCATTTTCGGCAAGGTTCGCATCCGGGTTATCGGCCAATGCAACCAAGATCTCAAGTAAATCGTTTTGCGCCAAAGGCAGCAGTCCACGCGCGGCAGCCATCTTGACAGGCTGCGGCGCAGTTCCCCCAATGATGGATTTGACGACCGGGTTTGTCGAATTTACTTCAAAATTCATAAAATTGGCTGGATATTTCGGCAATTAGGAGTTTTCTGTTATCAGGCAAGTCCGCAAAAAAGACTTGCAGGCAAATATTATAACATAACCTGAGTCGCGAGTTGAGAGTCGCGAGTCGCGAGTCGTTTGAAATATGACGCGCATCAAACAGATTTTTCCGGCATCTTTCCAAATGGGTCGTAGAAATCGAAGATTTGATGAGATTCGGCCTCACAAATCACTGACGCACACCCGACTCGCGACTCGCGACTCTCAACTCACGACTCGGATTAACATAAACCGCTTAATGCCAAACCAAGCAGATTTGTTGGAGCAATTTGACAATTAGAGCAAGTGTTTTCACAATATAAATTCATCTTTTCCAACAAAAAGATGCGGATTGAAACGACTATCGAAAAAGCATAAATTAAATTAAGATTTTGCGGAAAAAAGCCCCTTTTCTTCGCAAAATAAACCTTATTGATAAAGCATTTATATTTTGAATCCAAAAAGAACAATAAAAATGGTAAAAGACGATCTAAAAAATCTTATTACGGAAAGAAGTGCTCGAATCGGTGTCATCGGACTCGGTTATGTCGGTTTGCCGCTGATCATCGAATTTGCACTGAAAGGCTTTCCAACCGTCGGTTTTGAAGTTGACGCGAAAAAAGTTGACGTGCTCAACACAGGCGTTTCGCACATCGTTGACGTTTCTTCGGAAAACGTTCAAAAAGCGATCGAAGCCGGAAAATTTACGGCAACAACCGATTCTTCGCAGCTGAAAGATTGCGACGTGATCATTATCTGCGTTCCGACACCGCTCAGAAAAACGAAAGACCCCGATATGTCATATATTTTGGCGGCGGGCGAACAGATCAAAAAATATGCGCGGCGCGGGCAACTTGTCATTTTAGAATCTACAACATATCCCGGCACGACCGACGAAATTCTCCAACCGATGATCGAAGAAGCTGGCTTAAAACTCGACGAAGATTTTCTGCTCGCGTTTTCGCCCGAACGCGTTGATCCGGGCAATCCGCAATATCAAACGCACAATATTACAAAGGTCGTCGGCGGTGTCGGCAAAGATTCGACCGAGGTTTCCGCGCTTCTTTATGCGCAAATTGTCGAAAATGTTCATCCCGTTTCGTCGGCCCGCGTCGCGGAAGCCGCCAAACTCTGGGAAAACACATTTCGCGCCATCAATATCGGAATGGCAAATGAAATGGCCAAGGTCTGCAACGCGCTCGGCATTGACAGCTGGGAAGTGGTGCGCGCCGCCGCGACCAAACCGTTCGGCTTTATGCCGTTCTATCCCGGTCCCGGAATCGGTGGGCATTGTTTATCGGGCAAAGAAACTGTTATCGTGCGCGACGAAAACGGTAAAAAAATCGAAAATCTGGCGGAACTTTTTACAAATGAAGGCACGAAAAATCGTGTTCGCCGATTTGAAGTTCACGGAAGCGATGTGATTTACAAACCTAACCTTGAGGCTTTGTCAATCAATATGGAAACGAACAAAGCGGAATGGAAGCCCGTTGAGTATCTTTTCCGCCGCCAAACCGATGTTGATTTGGTAAAAGTTACAACCAGCGACAATCGCACTATAACCGTTACCGATTTGCATCCGATGCTTGTGGCTGACGAAAACGGCAAACTAACGGAAGTTTTTGCGAAAGATTTGAAAGCGGGAAATCGTTTGCCGATTCATCACGCTGAGGAAAATATCGAAAGTGGAAATATAAAGATTGATTTACTTAAATTCGTTTCTGCTTCATCGGCTGAAAAGATTCGTGTTTGTCTGCGCGAAGGAAGTTTTTATAATTACCATGAAGTTTTGAAAAAACATATCTCGGCGGAAAAGGTTTGGGAACTTTCCAAAATTAACTATTTAAGTTTGAAAGACTTTTTGAAAGCCGAAAAGGATTTGAATGTCTCGCGTGAAAACCTGATTTTGCGAATCGGACGCGGAAATTCGGCTAGTTCTTTTCCGGCGATAGTTGAAATTACGTCGAATGTTGCCCGTTTGATCGGTTATTATTTGGCGGAAGGCTGTGCGACGACCGAAAAGGGCAATGAGCGAATTCGGTTTAGCTTTCATTGCAAAGAAAACGAATTTATTGAAGATGTTTGTAGTATTTTGAAGTCTGATTTTGGCGTAGAAACATCACTTATTCATTCAAATGTTGACCAAGTTACTCATATTCGCGTTGCTTCGGCGTTATTCGGTTGGTTTTTGGTTGAAGTCTTAAAATGCGGAAAGCGTTCGACTGAAATGCAGATCCCTGACCGTTTATTAAATCTTTCCACTTCGCATAAAACCGAACTTTTGAAAGGTCTTTTGCGCGGCGACGGCGATGTTTATGTTAAGTCGGGAATGAATTCTTACGAGAAAAACGGCAAAATTTATGAGCATCGAAATACAACTGCCGAAGTCGGATATTTTTCGAGCAGTCCGAAACTTTTCCAGCAGGTAGTTTATCTTTTACAGGAGCAAGGTTTCACGCCGACCTGCAAACGCACCAAACCGCACTTGCAAATGAAAGGACGCGAACAACTTGAAAGAATGTCGAACTGGTTAGGCGAAAAAGGAGCAAAACTTCAAACTTATTTTGCCAATAATTTGCGAAAAGTTAAGAGCAAAACTTTCAAATCATTCGGTGGAATTATGACCGTTCCCGTCAAAGCCATCGAGATTATCAAAACAACTAAACCTTTTGAAGTTTTCTCGATTGAGGTTGAAGGAAATCATACTTTTGCGACATCTTATGGCGTTTTTGTTCATAATTGCATCCCTTTGGACCCGCATTATCTTTCGTGGAAGGCGCGGCAGCACGGATTTGATTCGCAATTTATCACTTTGGCGGAGCAAATCAATTCGGGAATGCCGAAATATGTTGCCGGACTCGTGCGCGATGCTTTGAACGATAACGAAAAATCGGTCAAGGGCGCGAAGATCTTGATTTTGGGCGTGGCGTATAAAAGATATTGACGATATGCGCGAATCGCCGGCACTGTCGGTGATTGACCTGCTTCGTTCACGCGGCGCCGAAGTTAGCTATCACGATGATTTTGTCGCGGAAGTGACGTTTGACCATTCTTACACGATCGGTGCCGGCGACCCGCTTTACAATCAGGAATTGACCGACGAGCTGCTTGCGTCGTCAGATTGCGTCGTGATCTGCACCGAACACTCAAACGTTGATTACAAACGCGTCTGTGCACTTTCGAAAGTCATCGTTGACACGCGCAACGCTTTGAAAGAAGATTTGCGCGAAGGAAGCAAGGCGAAAATAGTTCGTTTGTAGATTTAGTGAATTCAAATCATTACTGAGCGGTCTAAAAATTGCAATGGCTTTGAAAACTAAGAATATCTGCCCACGCGCACACACTAAACAAACGAAAAAAAGCATTTTTGCCAAATCTTTTTTCTTGTTTTCGTGCGTGCGCGTGTGTGCGCGTGGGCAAAAATCTTAAAA
The DNA here is from genome assembly GCA_031431735.1 of Acidobacteriota bacterium. GTDB lineage: Bacteria > Acidobacteriota > Blastocatellia > Pyrinomonadales > Pyrinomonadaceae > JAFDVJ01. The sequence goes on from JANPDZ010000466.1 coordinate 48,720, forward strand.
TATTTCATACTTTTCAAGTAAGCAATAACTATGCCGCTCAGTAATGAGAAGAACTAGTATCTGCTTCCGTAGAAGAGTGGTAACTTATTTCCTCTAATGAAAATCTCTTTGAACATCAAACGCTACAGAGTTGTTGTTCAGAGAGTTGGTATTTACTTACGGAAGCAGATACTAGAAGTTCAATTCACCTGTGAACTGAAATAATTTATCAAGATTTAGCGCAAGACTCCGTCCATAATCCGCTTCGGATTTGGGGGGAGATGTAGCGCGTTCCACAGCAACCGCGCTTTTAAGCGGTTGTTTCTTTGACGCAAGTAGTTTTCGAGATTGAAGGAATTGAGAAACTTTGGTATAATCAAAGACGATGCACTGAAAAGCGATAAACTTCGCTGTGCTTCTGACACAATCAAAAGGTGGTTGATTAGGGCTAAAGCAATTATCACAAAATCTTTCAAGTTTCGCATCTCGAAACCCTCTAAAATAGTTCAAGAACGCCTTGAACAAACTCTCTACCATTGCCGACAACTCTATAACGGTGCGCTTCAAGAAAGAATCGGCGCGTATAAAATCAATCACATTTCGCTCAACTATTACGATCAAGCGAATCAGCTTTCTGACATTAGACAAGACAATCCCGAATACAAAGACATTCACAGCCAAGTTTTGCAGAATGTTTTGAAACGATTGGATAAAGCATTTGACGAATGTTTTCGTCGCATCAAAGCAAAACAAACTGCGGGTTTCCCGCGCTTCAAAGGTCAAAACCGATACGACAGCTTCACTTTTCCGCAAAGTGGTTTTTCGCTGACGGGAAACAAGTTGACACTTTCCAAAATCGGCACGGCCAAACTTAAATTGTCGCGGCAAATTATCGGCAAAGTAAAAACGCTTACACTCAAGAATGAGTGCGGAAAGTGGTTTGCAATCTTCACTGTTGAAACGAGTATTAAGCCATTGCCGAAAACAGGTGAATCGGTCGGAATGGACGCGGGAATAAGTAGCTTTATGACCTTGAGCGATGGCACGGAAATTGATAACTGGAAATACTACGAATCTACTCAAAAGCGATTGCGAATTGCACAACGCCGCGTAGCACGTCGAAAGAAAGGTTCTCACCGTCGCCGTCAAGCAGTCCTTCTCCTTCGCAAGATTCACCAAAAGATAAAAAATCAACGAGCCGATTTTCAACATAAAGTTTCTACTTATTTGGTCAAAACTTATGATTTGATAGCAATCGAAAAACTTTCTATTCTCGGTATGTCGCGTGGCATACTTTCTAAACAAATACACGATGCCAGTTGGCGTTCTTTTTTTGGAATGTTGGACTACAAAGCTGAAAACGCTGGTCGCCAACTGATAAAAGTAAATCCAAACTATACGAGTCAAGACTGTTCCGCCTGTGG
>JANPDZ010000467.1:0-3649 GCA_031431735.1 Acidobacteriota bacterium
TTCGTTGTAACTAAGTCTTGAGTCCTGAGTCTTGTTTCTTGAGTATTTGTTTTCCGAATTAATACTTATGACTCAAGACTCAAGACTCAAGACCCAAGACTTTTCAAAACCAATTAATCAATATACAGTAGCGATATGCGAAATGGTAGCACAAACCATCAGCAAAAAGCACTTTTTAAAAGAATTACCGATGGAAAGAAAGACTGGAGCCGTTTGCGGCTTTAGCGGTTTAAGTTTTGTCTCAAATGGTTTTGGGGGAAGTGAATCAATAACTGATGTTACGCAGTAATATTGTTCAGCCGGATTCATCCGGCTTTTCCGCGCTTCGCGGATTTTAGCCACGTCCATTTATGCATTAGTAAGCAGGTCAGTATATTTTGTAATATAATGAAAATGCGGAAACACGCTACGCTCGTAAGTGTGCCTTTTCGCCCTTACTTCGTGTGGGCTTCTGCATTATATCAGATTACTTTTGCTTATCTGCTTATCTACACAAGTTTTTGCGACCGGATTTCAGCCTCGAAGAGGCGCAATATGATAGCCTAGCGCATCGCGCTAGGTCAAAAGTCGCCTCCATACTAAGCCCTGAAAGGGCGCAATCGGCGGATGTCGCCTTTTCAGGGCTTAAAAATTTGCTGTCCGCCACCCAACGCTCCGCGTTGGGCTATTATATTTCGCCTCTTCGAGGCTGAGAACAAGCTTTTTAGACTTGTGTAGATACTAATGCCATTTATGGCGTGGTCAGCAAATTGAATGCGAGTTGCAGGGCGTTTTAACGTCCTTTTTGTTTGGCTTGAGCCACCAAATGCTAAAGCCTTTTGAAAGGACGTTAAAACGCCCTTTTGAAAATTATCAATCATTTGACCGCGCCATAAATGGACGCGGCTAACTGCCGCGAAGCGCGGAAAGCCGCCTAAAATGCGGCTCAAAGTAATTTTGCGTCACATCAGTTTGTTATATAATTTCCCGCAAAGGCGCAAAGCCGCAAAATTTGAAATTCGTTTTATCGGCGAAAATTTTATAGCATAAATTAAGAATGAGCGAAAAAAAATTTATCGAAGACCGCGAAAAGTTAGAAAAACTCGCACCCGTTGCAATCGCGCCGATCAATCGGCACGTTTTTGTTTGCAACGGAAAATCCTGTTCGGCGGTCGGCAGCGCAGAGGTCAAAGCCGCGTTTGAAAAGCAATTGAAAGATAAAAATTTGTGTTATGGCAAAGAATCGAAAGGCAGAAACCCGCGCGGCGAAATTCTTTTAACCGATTGCGGTTCGATCGGATTTTGTTCGATCGGCACGGCAGTTTTGGTTTATCCCGAAGGCGTTTGGTATGCGCAGGTTGGTGCCGGCGATGTTTCGGAAATCATCGAAACACATCTCGAAAAAGGAAAAATTGTCGAGCGGCTTGCCTTAAAAATAATGTCGCCCGACAATTTTGATTAATCAGCGTCTGGCTTCAAAGATACGATTAAAGGGCGTTTCGGTGGCGCGTCGAAACTCGCTGAAGCCGCCCGATAAAACCGTCTCGCGCAAGGCATCTTCGGTCGCCACCGCCCCGAGCGCGATTCCGCCCTGAGCAAGCGAATTTGCGGTGCAGCAGAGCGTTGAAGCTGCTGAAAATATTCGCCCGATCGGATTTAGATTTTCTTCGACCGAATTGCCCGCCATCGGTTCGACGATCAACACGCTACCGTCTGAATTTAATGTTTCAAACGCCCGTTTAGCCGCGCCCGCCGGATCGCCCATATCGTGCAGACAATCGAAGAACGCGATCAGATCGTATTGATTATCCGGAATTTCGCTTGCCGGAGCGACTTCAAATTTGACACGATCCGCAACGCCCGCTTTTTCGGCGGCGGCTTGTGCGTGTTTGACGGAAGGCGCGTGATTATCAAAGCCGTAAATAAAAGAATTCGGAAAAGCCTCGGCGAGAATTATCGAAGAAGCGCCGTGACCGCAGCCGACATCGGCAATTTTTCCGCCTTTCTTTAATTTCTCTTCGACGCCCGTTAAAGCCGGAATCCATTCGGCGACCAGGTGCATTTGATAACCCGGACGAAAAAATCGCTCAGTCCCGACAAATAAATCCGAATCGTGTTCGCCCCAGAGCATTCCGCCGCCGTTTTGAAAGGCTTCCGTAATGCGGGGTTCGGCACGCGACATTGCTTTCAGAACATAAAAACCGCCACCGATATAGAACGGACTCGTTTCATCGGTCAGCGCGACCGTTTGTTCGGGCGAGAGCGAATATTTTCCGCTCGCCGCGTCGTATTCGACATAACCGCTCGCTGCCTGATTTAAAAGCCATTCGCGGATATAACGCTCGGTGGTCTTTGTTTTGGCGGCTAATTCGGCGGGCGATGACGCGCCGATTTCGGCTAAAGCATCAAAAAGTCCGAGTTTCATTCCCATATATGACAATACTGAACTTAAAGATGCTCCAAAATCACCGACCACTTTACCCAGAAAATTTTGTAGTTTTTCTTCGTTTATTGTTGTAGTTGCTTGAACCTCTTGCGACATAAAACCTCCTTTTTGTCGTTGTTAAAAATAGGGAAGGCATAAATTGTTTTGGAAGTCTGCGATTATATAATCAAAAGAAAACCCAAGCAATCATAAAAACAGCAGATTGCTTGGGTAAATAAATTTTTTTTCTGAAAATTAACTTTTCGGAGTAACCGAAACAACAACCGCCGTGTTGGTGGTATAAGCCTTCAAAGGTAATATCGCCGGATCTTTGAGAACGCTGCCGTTGGTCGGGTCGAAACGCGAACCGTGCCAGCCGCAAACGAGCTGTTTGGTTTTTTCTTCGTATTTGACGGGACCGCCTTTATGCGTGCATATTGTCGAAAAAGCCGCAAAACTCATCTCGCCGTTGCGGATAATGATGATTTTTCCGGCTGATTTGGTTTCGACCGTTTGCGTTCCGCCGATCTTGCCGAGAGGGCTTGCCGCATCGAGCTTTAAGACCAGATCATCGTTCATCGTATCGCCGTCTTTCTTTTTATCTTTATTTTTGTCCTTTTGAGCCTCGACCGGGCTCAAACCCGATAAACTCAAAACCACGCCGCCGGCGATCGTGCTCGCTTTGACCAAAAACTCGCGACGTCCGCCGCAGCCTGCCGGACCCTTTTCCGTACATAAACTCTCTTTCGGATTTTCAATTTGCATAAATTTTCCTCTTTATTTTTCAGACAAGTATTAACTACTACAAAGCCTTAGACTTAGCTTGTCATTAATTCGTTGTCCGAACATACTGTTTAATTATTTTATCGAAAGGCAAGAAGAGTTTATAACGAACCCGTCAAAAATGCGAAGGAAAAATTTATTAAACAGCGGAAATTTTTGTGTTGATTTATGATCTGGTCAAGATTATCACCTATTCAGCGGTAATTCATTTTTTCATAGATTACGGCGTTCTACCCGGTTGATTAGTTATTTGTCCGCATTTTGGTCGTCTGACGGGTTGATCAGCGGGCGGCTGATTAATTTTTGAATGTAATCTTCAAGCTCGACTTTAGATAAATTTTCGGTTTCAGGCAAAACTGTAAGTGTCCTAAACATTGAATTTATGACAATCAAGAGAAAAAACTGGGAAATAAATGAGGGTAGTGGTCAAATTTACCACCCCAACTACCTGCATTTAATTCA
>JANPDZ010000468.1:0-4479 GCA_031431735.1 Acidobacteriota bacterium
ATTAGGCGTGAGGGTACTGAAAGAATCATTTTAGAATGTCCGTATGGCGAATGGAGTAATCGTATTACATTAATTGGATCGGTACTTGCACATAATGCAACGCTATAAATATAAATATCGATGTATAGCTTATACTCCAAAGACAAATATGATTTGTTTTTCGAAATTTTGGTTTTTCTCCTCGGGTATCTTTTTATACCGCCACCCCCCCGGCTCGGGGGGGGGTTTAAAAACTAAAGTTTTGTAATCTGACCCATCCCAAAATGGCCCCAAAACTTATCTTCACCTGCTTATATCTTAAAGAAATCGCGGATTCGTTTTAATAAATCGCCTTGTTCGCTTTGCAGACGTTGTTTGGCGGCTTCGTCGTTTAAGCCTTCGCGGGCGGCTTCGAGCGAAATACGGCGATTTGCCAGGACAAGCGAGATGTCTTCGGCGATTTCGGGACGACGGCGAATAATGTTTTGAAAAGATTCTTTATCAATCCGATAGCATTCCGTGTCGGTTGTTGCGATAACTGTTGCCGCCCGTCTTGCACCGGTCATCATTCCCATCTCGCCGAAGAAATCGCCGGTCTTCAAAGTCGCGATATGTTTGCTCAATTCCGTTCCGTCAACTGACACACGAACTTCGCCTTCACCTTTGATTATTACATAGAGCCAATGCGCTTCGGCTCCTTGCCTTGTCATTGCTTCGCCGTGAACAAAAGGCGCAACACTCAGATGTTCTGCCAATTCTCGCTGCTCTTCTTCCATTAAAATATGAAAGAGTTCGACCTCGGCCAAAACTTTCATACGGTGCGCGACATCTCTGTCAAGTTTTGATTGGCGATGTTTCGCATCGTCTTCCGAGATGAAAATAGTTTGTGCCGGAATTGAAAGCGAAATCTCCGCACGTTTGAGAGCGGAGTAGATGCGTGTCCGAATCACCGAATTTACTGGGTCAGTCAGCGCCAGATCCGTCAGCCAATAGCGAACGGCATAAGTAATGAAAGAATCCTTAAACTCGGTCACGATGCAGTGAACCGGAGGTTCTGTTGCGATGTGCTCGATCCGTTCGGCACGCAAAGCTGCTTCGAGCGTATCAATGACCTCTGTCGGCGAATAACGAAAATCAACATTGAAATAAACCCATTGACGATGTTGGCGCGGCTCGTTCGTTCGTTTTCCCAAAATCAAAAATAGGCCTTTTATTAAAAGGCTGTTCGGAATCACGACGGTGTCCCAATCGCGTGTTTCGATCGAAGTTTGCCGCCAACGAATTTCCTTGACGCGCCCTTCGTATTTATCAACACGAATCCAATCGCCGGCGTTGACTGTGTTGTCCATTTCGAGCGCAATGCCGCCAACAAGATTAATCAGTGTGTCTTGCAAAGAGAAAGCGATAATTGCCGTCAGAACCGCCGATGTCGCAACGATGCCCGTCAAATCAACGCCAATTTTTGAAAGTAGCGCGAATGCGACAATGATGTAAGCCATGCCCGTGATCAGGTCCCGCAAGATGCGCGGAATGTCTAAACGCTTTAAGACAATATCAAAAATAACGACGCTGAGAACATTGACGATCGCTATTCCGGCGACGAGAAACGTCGCCCACTTTGTCCAACGATTTGCGCCGGTATTTTCTTCGTAACCGTAATAAAGAAGAAAAGTTGAAATGAATAAACCGAGAATCGAAAGCAAAAACAGCAAGACCGCATTGATCAAGCGAGGTCTTCGTTTGGGAACAAATCCGCCCAGAAAAAAAGAAAAAAGAATAAAGGCAATCGCAAACAATAAATATTCGCCGTGTTCACCCGAAACTGTTTTAAGTAGTTGCCAGAAACTCATTTTGATTTTTTATGGTAACGAGATATGTTTGAAACGATTATAGCTTAACATGAAGTTAACATTGTCGGAACACGGCTTCTTCTAACTCATTTAACTCTGCGATGGTAAATGGCGCATTTTATTTTACTTGCGTTACTAAGGTAATTCGCATTCAAAATAATCTGACAATTAACACTCCAAAGCCGTTTTCGTATATACTTCAATCAAATCAAACGCTTTTCCCCGATACTTAAAAATATGAAAAAAATCTACTGGCTTTTTATTGTGATCTTTGTTTTTTCTACGCTCACCGCAGCGCAGGAAAAAATGCTTTCGATTGATGATATTTATGACCCGCAAAAGCGTATTCCGTTTTCGGGAAGACCGCTTCAAATTCGCGGTTGGACAAAGGACGGCAAGGCTTACAAGGTCTTTCAAGGCGGACAACTGCTTCGTGTTGATGCTCTTTCGGGGCAATCTTCGCCCGTTTATGACACGAAGAAATTCGTTTCGGTGCTGACGCAAACCCAAGGATTTACGCTTGACGAGGCCAATCAAATCGGGCAATCGCCGTTCCAGCAATTTAACGAAGCGGAAACTGCCGTTTTGATAAATCACAATAAAGATTTGTGGATCTATGATTTAGCGGGCGGAATCGTCAAACGTTTGACCAACACGATGAAGGACGAAGAACTCGAAGCCGATTTTTCGCCCGACGGAAGAATGGTCAGCTTTGTGCGCGGAATGAATCTTTTTGTTGTTGACATTGCAACCGCTAAGGAAAAACAAATTACCCGCGACGGTGCCGAAAAAATCCTGAACGGTTATCTCGATTGGGTTTATGAAGAAGAACTCTACGGGCGCGGCAACAAACGCGGCTATTGGTGGTCGCCGAATTCAAAGTTCATCGCCTTTCTGCGCACCGACGAATCGCCGGTGCCGAAATTCGTATTGACCGACGACACGGAAACAAATCAGCGCGTCGAAAACACCGATTATCCGCAATCGGGCGACCCGAATCCGCTCGTCACGCTCGGCATTGCCGATGTCACGAAAACGAGTCTGATCCCGAACGTCACGAAGTTGCCGAAAATCGGCGATAAATTACCGCCGACGCTCGCCCGTTTCGGCGATCTGGTGAAATTTGTTGATACTTCAAAATACAAACCCGAAGATTTTTTGATTTCGCGTGTGACGTGGACACCCGATTCGCGCGCCGTCATGTATCAGGCGCAAAACCGCGAACAAACCTTTCTGGATGTCAATGTCGCGCTCGCAACCGATGCCAAATCAACGACCGTCATGACCGAAAAATCGCAAACGTGGGTCGAAGCAATTGATAATCCGACGTTTTTGAAAGACGGCAACGGAATCTGGCAATCGGAGCAGAGCGGTTTTCGCCATCTTTACCGCTACGATAACAACGGCCGACTCGTCAAACAGATTACGAGCGGACGCTGGGAAGTCAGCGAATTTTACGGCGTTGACGAAACGCGGGGTTTGGTCTATTTTTCGGCGATCGGCGAAAACAACGACTGGATCAACACGCAAATTTATCGAATCAAGCTCGACGGCACCGAATTAAAGCGGCTGACCGATACAAACGGCACACACCGCGCTTCGTTTAATCCGACCTTTACGCATTTTATTGATTTTTGGAGCGATGCAACCACGCCGACACAAACGCGTCTGTTCACGGCGGACGGACGGCTCGAAAAAATTCTCGACGAAAATAAAGTTCCGGTTCTCGGTGTCTATAAACTCGGCAAAACCGAATTTATGAAAGTAAAGGCGCGCGACGGATTTGAAATGGAAGCGATGCGAATTTTGCCACCCGATTTTGATCCGTCAAAGAAATATCCGGTTTTTGCCTACACATATTCGGGTCCGCACGCGCCTTCGGTCAGAAATCGTTGGGGCGGAACGCAATTTATGTGGCATCAGATGCTCGCGCAAAAAGGCTATATCATCTGGATTTGTGATAACCGCACCGCATCGGGCAAAGGCGCGGAAAGCGCGTGGAAGGTTTATCAAAAATTCGGTCAAACGGAAGTGCCGGATTTGGAAGACGGTTTCAATTATCTGAAATCTCAGCCCTTTGTTGACGGTTCACGGATCGGAATGTGGGGCTGGAGCTACGGCGGTTTTATGACAAGTTATTTTATGACGCACTCAAACACGTTGAAAATGGGCATCGCGGGCGGACTCGTCGGCGATTGGGCGCTCTATGATTCGATCTACACCGAGCGTTATATGCGAACTCCAAACAATAATCCGGAAGGCTACAAAAAGGCTTCGGTCATCGCCAATGCCGCCAATCTCAACGGCAAACTGCTGATAATTCACGGCACGATTGACAACAATGTGCATCAGCAAAATGCCATCAAATTTGTCTATGAACTCCAAAAAGCCGGCAAGCAATTCGAGTTTATGACCTATCCGACGCAACGCCACGGCGTTCAGCGCGGATCAATGCAGGAAAAACATCTCTACACAATGATGACCGATTTCGTTCTCAAGAATCTTTAAGAGAATTCACCACAAAGACACAAAGGACACAAAGAGTTTATAAAAATAATTCTTTGTGTTCTTTGTGCCTTTGTGGTAAAAAGTTTTGTTTTCCTCAAAAAGCAACCAATTCAAAATCTCACTGCATCCATATGACAGCGCG
>JANPDZ010000469.1:0-2344 GCA_031431735.1 Acidobacteriota bacterium
TAATGACCAAGCGGCTGTCCGCAAGGCGTTCCGAAACTTGGGCAAGATTTACAGACTGCCCGTCGCATATAAACTGTTGCTTTTCGTTAGAAAAGTGCCTTTTAACACGATGTGTAAATTATAGAATTGCTTAACAGTAAAGCCAGTGCGCGAGAGCAGTGATCCGTTTCCTCTCCATCCAACCGCGCCACGCGTTGCGGTATGGATGGAGAATCCAACGGCTAATGGCAATTCACGTGCGCGAAGGTTTCAAGGTTGAATCAGAATTTATGATTTTTGACGAAGTTTTTGATGTCATTGTGATTGGTGCCGGTCATGCGGGTTGTGAAGCCGCCTCAGCTTCCGCCCGGCTCGGCGCCGAAACTGCCATTGTCACAATCAACCTCGATTTAATTGGACAAATGTCTTGTAATCCGGCTGTCGGGGGAATTGCCAAAGGTCACGTTGTACGTGAAATTGATGCTCTGGGCGGAATTATGGGACGTGTGATTGATCGCACGGGAATCCAATTTCGGCTTCTGAACCGTTCACGCGGTCCGGCTGTGCAATCGCCACGTGCCCAAGCTGATCGTTCTCTTTATCGGGTTGAAATGCGCCGTGTCCTTGAAGCTACGCCGGATTTACATCTTCGACAAGGCGTTGTTGTTGAATTAATTGTTGAAAACAATAAAGTTATAGGAGTTGAGCTGCAAGATACACGCCGCTTTGGAGCAAAAGCAGTTATTGTTGCGACCGGTACTTTTTTGAATGGTTTAATTCATACCGGTCGGCGGACTTTTTCTGCCGGACGGGCCGGCGAGCCTGCTTCTATTGAACTTGCTCAAAGCCTGAAAAATCTCGGATTTCCGGTCGGACGGTTAAAAACCGGAACTCCGCCGCGCCTTGATGGTCGTACAATAGATTGGGATGCTTTTGAGCCCCAATCTGCTGATGAAAAGCCGGTTCCTTTTTCTTTTGCCACTGAAAAAATAGAGCAACCTCAAATTCAATGCTTTATTGGATATACCGGAGAAGCTCTACATAATAAAATTCGCGAAAATCTTTTTCAGTCGCCCCTTTATTCTGGGAAGATTAAAGGGATTGGTCCTCGTTATTGCCCATCAATTGAAGACAAAGTCGTCAAGTTTGCCGATAAAAATCGCCATCAGCTTTTTCTCGAACCTGAAGGCCATAATACTAATGAGGTTTATTTAAATGGTTTTTCCACCTCTTTACCCGCGGAATTACAGCAAGATTTGCTCAAAATGATTCCGGGCTTTGAAAATGTAAAAATTATTCGTCCCGGTTACGCTATTGAGTATGATTTTATCGATCCGCGGGAGCTTTCCCCAACCATGGAAACTACCAGATTCAAGGGACTTTATTTTGCCGGACAAATTAATGGAACCACCGGTTATGAAGAGGCTGCGTGTCAGGGGTTAATGGCAGGCATCAATGCCGCGCTTCTTATTACTAGAAGGGAAGAGTTTATTTTGCGGCGTGATGAGGGCTATATTGGTGTTTTGGTTGATGATCTGATTCAACATGGTGTTGATGAGCCTTATCGGCTTTTTACTTCACGCGCTGAAGCCCGTCTTACCCTAAGACATGATAATGCTGATCAGCGATTATCGCCTAAAGGACACGAAATAGGTCTTTTGGGTGATTCCGACTGGGAGCGATTTAATAATAAAAGAGATCGGCTTGCTCAATTGCGAAACCATTTAGATAACACACGCTTTAAGCGCTCATCAACTGAGTATGCCGGAATTTCACAAGTTTTGGGCTGTGATTTGGGAGATTCGATAACACTTTCGCAGCTTTCAATGCGTCAAGGTGTTGATCCAGAGTTTATCTATCGTCTTTTGCCTGACGATTTTCGTTCGCAGGTTAATATTGTCGAACTCGAAACGTCTCTTGCCGATTCACTTTATCATGGTTATATCGCATCACAACGCAACGCTTTTGAACGTGTAAATCATTTTGATAACTTAAAAGTTCCAGAAAACTTTCAATTTAATCTGATTAGCGGGCTTTCAAATGAAATGGTAGAACGTCTCGAAAGAGCTAAACCTCAAACATTTAGTCAGGTTCGTAAAATAAACGGACTTACGCCAACTGCAATTTCAACGGTTTTAATCCATTTAACTTCTAAAAGAACGCAGCAAATATCTTGAATCGGAAGCTTTTAACTTAAATGTGGCACGTTTTACATTTTGCATTTCAGACAAAATGTAAAACGTGCCACATTTAAGTTAAATTAGTAATTGACCGATAGATATGTTATTTTTAATATAAATACTTCATCAAAGAGTAAAAATGGGAAAAATAATAGCGATAGCCAATCAAAAAGGCGGTGTCGGAA
>JANPDZ010000470.1:0-2580 GCA_031431735.1 Acidobacteriota bacterium
GGCGTTAAGTTAAGCGAAAAATCGTAAAACAGGCTGTTAGCCTGTTTAAATTTCGCGCCGCTAACCTGTTGATAATAAAGAAAAGCCATGGAAACAGACTAACAGTCTGTTTGACGTTTTCTCCTTAACTTAACGCCATTGCGTTTTACGCCCGCTCTTTTAGCACAGATTTCATCTGTAACTTTTCAGTGACGCATTACTTTAACCAAATCTTTTTTCTTGTTTTCGTGCCTGCGCGTGTGTGCGCGTGGGCAAAAATCTTTAAATTTTCAGTAATTTTCAAGTAAGCAATAACTATGCCGCTCAGTAATGAAATCCAAGAATGATTTTTATCTAATTTCAATAATAATGCGAATCAGGGGTTGAATATTGGTAAACTGAAAAGTTGTTTGCAAACTCAAAATTCATCGTGAAAAGTGTCAAAAATGGAACGCGGATGAACGCGGATTCGGCGGATGAACGCGGATTTTTTTAGAAATCCTCGGTTCATCCGCGTCCCATTTCTTTTTAATTTTTCAAATCCTTGAAGTTTTAAGCTAATTTTGCGGACATTTTTCAACTCCTGATTCGCATTAATAAAGTCATTATAGTCAATTATGATTGTTAAATGTAAAGAGTTTCGTGCTTTCGGAAATTTATCCGGCTTTTTGTTACAGTGCGTGGGTTGAAATCGAGGTCAAAGTCCAAGAAATAAGAAAAACTGTTTACTAAACCTGAGTCTTGAGTTGAAAATTAGAAAGAAAATTGAACGCGGATGTTCGCCGATTTTCCGCAAAATCAGCGAACATCCGCATCCCATTTCTTTTTTGATTTCAACTCAAGACTCAGGTTTACTAACGTTGTAATTTTAGATAAGTAATACGACCGAAGGTAAAAAGACCGGGATTCTTAAAACCAATCCTGAAATATGTTTGCAGGTCGAAGATGTCAAAAGCGATAAGGATTGGTCAAGTGTAATGGTAACGGGCGAAGCCGTAAAGCTGAGAAACAAAACCGAACGGGAACACGCGCTCGAATTTATTCTCGCTGCCAATCCGACACTGACACCGGCACTCAGCATTCGTTGGATGGACAGCTGGGTTCGGGAAAATGTCGAGGTTATCTATCGCATCACGCCCCGCATGATCACAGGACGCACGACAATCGAACACAGCGAAACTCTGGCGACTTTGGCACCGCGTGAGAAGAAACGAAAAGCAACGATTTATTGAGGAAAATAATATTCGCTTGCCCGACGCATTGCGACCATTCTCGCGGATCATTTTGCAAAGACCATGAATCTGCGAACTTTTCCGCAGTCATCAAGTTCATAGTGTGGTTTTTTTCACGCCGAAAAATCTAAGAAGCCAGTAAACATAACATTATTAAGATTGGCACAACCATTGCCCTGAAAATGAGAGTGGGAGTTGAGTGAAAAGATGCACACAATTGATTCAATGTGATTTTGGTGAAGATTTGGCATCGTTATCTCACAATTCGTTTGACAAATTGGGCAGGGATTCTATTTATTGACCGCAGAGCTAAAAAATCAAATACGCGCAATACTATTGAATCCTAAAGGCTTAGCCGCCTTGTTCTGACTTACGGCACTAACGATATGGGGGTATTGGGAACTGTAAGTTCAGGAGCGCGGCTAACTTGGCTGAGTTTATTTGTAAAAAATAAACTCAGCCGACAATTGAATATGAAAAATTAATCAAAAAATAATTATGATTCTTCGCAAAAATAACAAAGGTTCAATTTTCGGAAAATGTCTGTCGGTATGAGCCGGCACTGACGATGAAGCTGCGAGATCAGTGAAAGATTTGCGCATATTGACAGTTTCATCCGGCGAACCACTCAATCGACAAATCCTATCAACCAAAACCGAAAAAAAACGTAAAATTTCCCTCCTCAAGTAACAATTGATCGAAGATTTTTCAATCTTCGATCAATTGTTTTTACCCGCGCAAAATTTCGCAGTTATTTCTAAGTGTTGCGAAAAATGTCGCGGCATTAATTCCGGCACTCCAATAAATACAGCAATTTTAGAATGGAACGCACTTTGCAACTCAACATTAGACCTTATGCTGAATAATACCAAAGTAATATAAGTTCTCTAAAAAGTAGTTCAGAGTTACTTTTGTAATGCGTCAGCAAATAGTTTAAGAAAGATTTATTGCCCACGAAACACACGCGCATAAACTAAAAAAAAACAAAAGTTGATTTTTTTTCGTGCCTTTCGTGTGTTTCGTGGGCAGATCAAACTTTTTACTGACGCATTACCTACTTTTGCGAAATTATTTTACTTACGCGCTTTTTTCATCAAATTGGATTAAATATGCTTAATCTCGAATTCTATCTTATTGTTTTTATTGGCTTTTGCATTTCTTATTCAGCATAAGGTCTATTGAATAAAACCAAAAACCAAAGACCAAAAACCAAAGACGTAAACAACTACAAAAATTCTCTCCAAATAATTCAAAATTGCATTTCTTCGCGGCAAACCTTATCACCGCGTTTTCATCTGGTAAATGCCGCGTCTCGCGAAAGATATTCCAAAAAAATTGCTGGAATAAATGAATTGTAAAAATGAATTTA
>JANPDZ010000471.1:0-7287 GCA_031431735.1 Acidobacteriota bacterium
AATAATCAGATGCTTATTAATTTTAGCAATTTCTATGCCGCTCAGTAATGGAATTTTTACTTGTTTTTGTTGCTTTTTTTTGTCATATTTCGTATATTTTAGCGCACCTATCTGTTAGTTAAATTTCATTTTCCGAAGGTATTTCAAAACTTTTTGTGATAGAGATTTCAACAACATAAACTTTTGCATTATTTAACAAACAACTATATGAATCCAACAGAACAAAAATCAGAGCTTTCCGAAGCAATCCGCAAACATAAAGAGTTTCTTTTTCCGGCGGTTGCCACTTATTACCAAGAACCGGTGGCGCTTGTGCGCGGCGAAGGCGAATATGTTTGGGACGATGCGGGAAACAAATATCTTGATTGTTTCGGCGGCGTTTTGACGGTCAGTGTCGGACACGCGAATCCGCGCATAAATGAAGCAGTTATCGCGCAAACAAACAAAATCCAGCATACTTCCGCGCTCTATGCGAATGAAAATCAATCGAATTTAGCCGAAAAGCTCGCGGAAATCACGCCCGGAGATTTGAAGAAATCGTTTTTCACTTCGAGCGGAACGGAAGCCGACGACACGGCGATCTTAGCGGCAAAAATTGCGACCGGCAGACACGAAATCGTCGTTTTGCGTCACAGTTATTCGGGACGCTCGGCAACTGCGCTTTCAAGCGTTGGACATTCGACGTGGAAACCGATTGCTTCGCAGGTTGCCGGCGTTGTTCACGCGCCCGCGCCGTATTGTTACCGCTGTCCGTTCAAATTGGAATACCCAAGTTGTGATCTGGCGTGTGCAAACGACATCGAGGAATTAATCGAAACGACGACAATGGGCGAAATCGCCGCATTTATGGCTGAGCCGATCTTAGGCGTTGGCGGATTTATCGTGCCGCCGCCCGAATATTTTCAGATCGCTTACGAAATCGCGCGAAATCACGGCGGACTTTGTATTGCGGACGAAGTTCAGACGGGTTGGGGCAGAACGGGCGACAAATGGTTCGGCATCGAACAATGGAACGTCGTGCCCGACATTATGACTTCCGCGAAAGGAATGGCGAACGGTGTGCCGATCGGTTGGACAATTGCAACACCGGAAGTTGCCGACAAATTTCCGGGCTTGACGTTTGCGACATTTGGCGGAAATCCTGTTTCAACCGCTGCTGCGCTCGCCGTTATCAAGATGATCGAAGACGACGATTTGCGCTCAAACTGCAAAATTGTTGGCGATTATTTGCGCGAAAAGTTCGACGAATTAAAGGAAAAATACGAAGTGATCGGCGACGTGCGCGGAATGGGTTTGATGCAGGGAATTGAACTCGTCAAAGACCGCAAAACCAAAGAACCGAATCCACAAGCTGTTTTGCGCGTTTTTGAAGAAACACGACGGCAAGGCGTGCTCATCGGCAAAGGCGGACTTTACGGCAATGTTATCCGCACGGGAATGATGCTTAATTCGACGAAGGACAATGTTGACGAATTGATTGCGGCTTTGGATAAAGGTTTTGCGCTTTGTTAGGAGGAAAAAGATCGGAAAATTGATTTATTTGGCTTTGGTAATTTTTTTAAACCTATGAAACACTAATCAAAATCGGGCGAGTCATGAGTGCCGGTTGATGATTAAGATAAAAATTCAAATTTATGAAAAAATTTAAACAACCGACAGAAAAAGAATGGAAGCGGCTGTATGAAATTGCCGTCAAAGTAAAAGAGCTTGCGCCTTGGGAATGGATGTATGAGGATCAAATTTTTGGCGTTCAGAATCCTGACACCGAAGAAATCGGTTTTGTCAGTATTATGGGAATTGCCGGCGAACATTTTGGCCTCAGCGTTTATTTGGGAGCAGAAGGCTTATTTGGTTTTAATGAATTGCATTATGAAGGATTAGAAGAAGAAGATGATGATGATGACGAGGATATGTTTGATGAATCAGATGATTATTTGGCTAAGGCAATGAAATTATTTAGTATTCCGCAGATTCAGGTTTCGTTTGAAAATCGCGGAATGCTCGAAAAAGATGACCACGCCATTATCAAAAAACTTGGTCTGAAATTTCGCGGTTCTTATAATTATCCTTTGTTTCGCAGCATTGTGTCGGGCTTTTTGCCGTATTACATTACGTCGGAAGAAGCACGCTTTTTAAGCTGTGTGCTTGAACAGGTTTTGGAAGTTGCTCCGCGCGTGAAAGAAAATGAGAAACTTTTAGAAGATACCGACATGGATGTAATTTACGAAAGCTACTTGATCCGTGCGCCGAAAAATGAAAACGGAAAAATCTTATGGCACGAAGAACATCGTGTTATTTTGCCGCCGCCGGATGAAGATATTTCCGTGATGATTCCGACCGAAATAATGGAGGAAATAAAACATTTTCCGCAAAACAAAAACTTGGTGATTGAAATGGATCTGTTTCACTCTCCAACACCTATCGCGGAAAAAGGCAAACGTCCTTTTATTCCCAAAATGTTGATGTTGGCAGATGGGCAAAAAGGAATTATTTTGGGTTTTGAACTGCTGAAAACGCAAGAAACCGAACTCGAAAATTTCACGCAGCTTGTTGACAATATCTTTGAATCGCTCAAAAAACTTGGAGTCCGTCCAAACGAAATTCACGTTTCTTCTGATAACCTTTTTGATTTATTTAGAACTTTTACGCAGCAATTAAATATCAAACTAAAACAAGTTGACGAACTGGAAGCAGTCGAAGCGGCAAAAGAGGGAATGTTTGGTTTCTTAGGAGGTTTGATGGATTAATTTGATGGATATTGAAGAATTAAAGAGAATAATCGCTAAAAAATATAGTGTGTTTTCTACAGATGGAAAAACTGGCAGCTATATTGGTCGGTTTTTCGATGGCGAAATCAAAAATAACAAAATAGTTGGTTATGTTGACGGCAATCACGGCGAATATACAGTGTCCTTAAAGATTGTGGGAGAAAGTGTTGATGACCAATGTAGCTGTTATATCGGAAAAGACGGTTGTCATCATACAATAGCATTGGCTTATACTTTTCTCAAAAATCCCGAAAAATTTGAAATCGTCAAAGAAGTCAAACGCGCCAGACTCAATACTTTAGAAAAAATCAGAGATTATCTTGATTATGTCACGCTGGAAGATTTGACCGATGAAATGGCATCTCTCGGATTAACTCAATCAGACCTTGCTAAAGCTTCGGGGACTTCTTCGGCACATATCTCCGCCGTCAAACGAAGCGAAGCCAGAAATCGCTATTTCAAAGAACTTGGAGCAATCAAAATGGCTTGTTTATGGATGATAGACAATGCCAAGAAAATCAAAAAACCTGAAAAAACTAAAAAGAAAAGCAAATGAAACCGCCAATCAAAACGGACGAATTGTCACGGCGGCGGACGATTATCGCATCAACATTCTAACTGAAAAAGTATTATTCACTCTAATTTCAGTAATTTAACAAAGTAGGAGAAAAAAAATGAGGCAATGTCCCCAATGTTCCGCTACATATAATGATGATATGTCATTTTGTCTAAACGATGGCACAAGCCTTGTTTCGCCGACAGGATCGGAAATACCGGCGACCGTAATGTTTATTCCACAACAATCATCACAAACCGGGCAAATTGAACCGCCCGCGCCGACAATGTTTTCTAATACACCGCAACAATCATATCAGCAACCGCAATTTGGACAGCCGCCTCCTTTTAATCAGCAAACGTGGGGAACCTCTGCACCACCGAGCCACAAAAAGAGTATTGTGGGAATTATAGTTGTAGTTGTTTTGCTTTTTTTCGGTCTTGTCGGCATTGTTTGGCGGTTTGATGATATATAAATATTCGCGGTCTGAATCAGATGTATATTCCTACAACACTTCTTCAACTAACTCATCAAATTCAAGCAAAAACTCAACAAGTGACAGTCAAAACACTGGACAAGGTGACTTAAAAAATGGATTTAAGCGAATTTCTGAAGAAGATGTAACTTCGCGTAAATTTTTCCCTTCTGCCAACAAAACCAGTGCCGCAACATATGAAAATGGGTCGGAACGGGTCGTTTCCTTTCTGTCTGTTTACAATTCATCGGCGGAAGCAGAGGCAGCTTTCCTAAAATATCTTGACCAAGTTAAAAGTGAGGGGAAAACAATTTCTAAAAGACAAGATAATTATGCTTATTATAATAAAGGTAATTCATATTCAACGGCTTTTTGGTTAACGAATAAGCTCTATGAATATAGCTGTAACAACGAGCAAACATTATATAGATTTGCAAAATGATTTGTTATTTTTGAAAAGCCTTTCGAGTACTATTCCAAACTATAAATGGAGGACAAAGAAAAATTCGTTTCAATTCCTGATTTTCTTCAAAAATTTGTTATGAAAACACTAATCAAAACGGAAGAATCGTAATGGCGGTTGATGATTGTCGCGCCGATATTTTAATTTATTTGGCAACGCATAACCGACGACAACTATTCGGATATAAGATCACAGCTTAATTTCAATGGAAAATTCAAGTTCGAAAGATTCAAATAAAATGCAAGAGATCGTCCAGTTTCCCTGCGGAAAATGCGGCGCGGATCTTTTTTATAACTTCAAAAGCGATGTCCTCAATTGTGATTACTGCGGCTATCAGGAAAAGTTTGCGGACGATACGGAAAAGGCGACAAAGACTTCCTACGATAAATTTCTGCAAACCTTTACGAAGCCGAGCATCGATCTGGCGGAAAATGTTCTCGAAGTTAATTGTAAAGATTGCGGCGCGTCCGTCATTTTCGCGCCGGCCGATGCTTCCAAATGCTGCGCTTTTTGCAACAGCCCGATCGTCGTTCAGCCAAAATCAGCCGATCATATCGTCGCGCCGCAGGGCATTCATCGTTTTCTTATTTCGGCGGAAGAAGCGCAAAAGACTGTTTACGATTGGGCGGAAAATCTGCTGGTTCTGCCCGGCGAACTACATCGTAATTTCGCGCTCGAAAAACTGAACGGCGTTTACCTGCCGTTCTGGAAATTTGAAGCCGGAAGTCAAACCATTTACCAGCTTTACGGTCATACGCAGTTTCACACAAAGGGCGGAGTCTTCGGCACGGAGGACAAACTCGTCCAGTTGCTTGAAGGCGATAACGACCCCGATTCACAACTCGGCTACGGCGAACACGCGGAAATATTTGAAGACGTGCGGGTTCCGGCGACTTCTTCGACCCACGCCGTGTTGTTCGACAAAACTGAGGCGCGAAAATTTGACCCGAAAAACCTCAAACCTTATGACCCAGCGTATCTTTCCGGCTATTCGGCACAGCGTTATCAAATCGACCCGCTCGACGCTTTTGAGCAGGCGGAAGAAAGTATGCGGGCGGAAATTGACAAGATTCTCGCCAATTTCCGAAAACATGACCCGCGAATCCGAAGTCACAAAGCCAAAACGGCATTCAGTGAAATCAGTTTTCAGCATCTTCTGCTGCCTTATTATTTGTCCGGCTTCAAGCACGACGGAAAGGTTTATCAGGTTTTGGTCAATGGCGAAACGGGCAAACTCGAAGGCGAATATCCGACCGTATTTTGGAAGGTCTTGATGTATAAAGGACTGAGCTGGCTGAGCTGGAGCATATTTTTCTTCGCCATATACATTATGGGAGCCTGTGTGGTAAACGGAAAACTAAACACAAATTATTTGATAATTTTCGGATTGAGCATTCCTGGCATTATAATTTTATACAGAATCGCCCGTTTTCTGGCAAAAAGACTTTGAAATCGAGCAAATCGAACCGTCAAGCCAAGACTTGAAACCGAAGATATTTTCAAAATTATAAAACTGTTCCGGATTACATATCGCAGGCTGGCAGAGTTATGAAAACACAATTAAAATTTGTGGAGAAAAATCAATAAAAACAGATAGATTTGTCAAAGTTATGCTCGTGAATATCGCGGGTTTGTTATTTCTGAACTGTGTTAAAGATGTGAGTTTTATTAACTCTAATTCGCCAACTAACGCTCCAACAACGGCAAGAAACGGCTCAACGCAATCGCCATCAACGATTCCATTTATTGAGTCTTCTGTCGAAGCTGCTCCAGCACCTGATTTTATTCAAGTTGGTAAAACTTATAACTGTGGTATGTCTCCTTCTCTTAGCCTTGGCGGATATGATGATAGAGATATTACAATTGTGAGTATTGATAAAGAAAGTGGTTGGATACAAACCAAGACAGGAAATTGGTTTAATACTTCTCTAATTCCACGTTGTTCGGAGACTTCTGCAAAATAGTTTCAAAAATTGTATGAAAACACTAATCAAAAACGGACGAATTGTAACGGCAGATATTTTAATCGAAGACAAACAAATTTCGCTGATTAGTGTTTTAGATAAAGGCTTTGCGACTGTTTAATTTATGGATAAAATATTTGAGTTGCAAGGCATTGAATTTGAGTGGGACGAGGAAAAATATGCTGTCAATCTGTGGAAACATAGCGTAAAATTTGAAGAAGCAGCCGAAGTTTTCTTTGATGAATCATATCAAATTGGTGATGCTTGGGTTGACGAAGAAGCAAGAGAATTTATTATTGGATTCAGCTTCAATTTCAATTTACTTTATACCGTTTTTGTTGAACGTGGCGAGAGAATCAGAATAATCTCGGCACGTCCGGCAACGAAAGAAGAGGAAAAAGTTTATGCCCAAAGAAAATAAAACTTTAGTTACACCCGAAGGCTATACGCTTACTTTTTATAACCGGGAATCAGTTGAATTAAATTTGAGTATTTCAAAAGATACCTTTGAAACCTTAGAACAAATTGCCCAAAAAAGAGATTTGTCGGTTGAATCTGTTATCAAATTCTTTATTTCAAAAGGTATTCGAGATTTAGAGCCTGAATTGGCAAAAAAAAACGCCATTAAAAGGTTTAAGAATCGAAAAGGCGTTGAGGAAAATTTGGAAATTGATTTGGCGGTATAATTCGTAAGCAAATGATTGAGAATACCTTTTTGCAAGACGCACATCGTTGTTTCGGTTGCACAAGTTTTGGCTTCGGCAAATCGCAAAGCGAAAGAGTTGGGCGTTGATGTCCGGACAAGTTTGATAACAGCCCGCGCAACATTTGGCAAACGGCGTTTGGTTGTGGCGTGTGCATTATGGAACGCGAGATTACAGCGGCCGACGCGGTGGCGATTTGATGATTGATATTGATGGAGCTCGACTTTAGATAAAAGCAGAAAAAAGCCTGTTTGATTTCCAAGCTGATTTTTGCCTTTTTTTGTTCTGTTTGTTCCTCATCATTCTACTTGTTTGACAAGTTTTGGCTTTTTTTTGCCTTTCAATTTGATTTTATAC
>JANPDZ010000472.1:0-3766 GCA_031431735.1 Acidobacteriota bacterium
CAGTTCGGCAATAATTGGCGCGGCAGCAATCACCTGCTCGAAATTGTCAACGACCAACAACATCTGTTTCTCGTGCAAGAAGTCTTTCAAAACTTCTAAAATCGGCTTGTTGCCTGCTTCATTCACGCCGAGCGGTTGGGCGATTGTTAAAGCAACCAATTCGGGATTTGTGATAGCGGCAATTTCAACAAAGAAAACGCCGTCTTTGAAATCCGGCAATAACTCTCTCGCGATTGCTTTCGCAAGTTTGGTTTTGCCCGTTCCGCCGATGCCCGTCAACGTCAAAAGCGGCACGTCGGTACGGTGCAGCAAATCTTGAATTTCAGCAATTTCTTTTTCGCGCCCGATGATTGGCGAAAAATTTTCTGTCAGATTGTTTGGCGGAAAATTTATTCTTTCGTGAGCGGCGGTTGTTTCTACTTCAAAAGCTCCCGTTTGGGCGACCGGAGATTTATTTGGCGGAGAAGTTCGCTCAAGTTCGGTTTCAAACTCCAGACGTTTCCTGAAATCTCGCAAATCAACCAACAATTCTCGCACCGTTTGATAACGCTCCTGCTTGTTTTTCCGAAGCATCTTGGCAATGATTATCTCTAATTCATCGGATATTTGAGGCATTAGATGCGAAATCGGCGCGGGTTCGAGATGAAGCAGTTTCGTCCAGGTTTCTGAAACCGTTTCGCATCCAAACGGCGTTTTTCCGGCGATCATTTCATAAACCACGACACCGAGACTGAAAATATCCGTCTGCTCATCAATCTTTTCGCCTTTTGCCTGTTCGGGCGACATATAGTTGACCGTTCCTAAGATTATGCCTTTCGCCGTTACATTTTTGTTGGCCATTGCATCCGTCAAACCGCTCATTGAAGTTTTTTGCTCGACGAGTTTTGCGAGACCGAAATCCAGAATTTTCACAAAGCCGTCAGGTCTGACCATGATGTTTTCGGGTTTGATGTCGCGGTGAACCAGATGTGCTTCGTGGGCAGTTGCCAGAGCATTGGCAATTTGAATTGAAATGTCCAAAATTTCGCTTAAATTTAAGAGCGAATTGGCGAGAATTTCGCGCAAAGTCTTGCCTTCGATGTATTCGCTGACGATAAAATGAACGTCTGCTGTTTCGCCAATTTCGTGAATAACCAGAATGTTCGGGTGATTTAAGCCCGACGCGGCTTTCGCTTCCTGAATAAACCGACTGCGATTGATTTCGTGTCGGCTAAAGTCTTCATTGAGAATTTTGAGTGCGACAAACCGGTCGAGTTTGGTGTCTTTGGCAAGAAAAACTTCGCCCATTCCGCCGACCCCGATTTGTTTGACAATCTCGTAATGACCGAAACATTTTCCTGTCGCGGGATTATTTCCCCCAACCATAACTTCCGCAACTTCGGCAATTGCCGTATCTTGCATAAAGTTTTCGGCTGCCTCAAAGGAAGACAACAGCGATTCGACTTCGCGACGCGTTTCTTCGTCACCATCGCATGTTTCATCGAGAAATCGCAAACGTGAATCAGGCGCGTGTTTCAAAGCCTCGTTAAAAATTTCTTTCGCCTTTTGCCATTGTAGCGACATTTTTGTTATCTCGAATGCGAATCAGCGCATCCACTACCGCAGATCGTTCTGAATGTTGCGCGTCTCGGTGCTTTTTCTCCCCTTCTCCTTTTCTCCTCGTCTCCCCTTCTTTCTTCACCTCGTCAGTTCGCGGTGAAGCCACGCCCGCGCCATTGCCCACTCGCGGGCGGCGGTTGCCCGCGAAATATGTAAGGCTTCCGCCGTTTCTTCCAAACTTAAACCGCCGAAATATCTGAGTTCGACAACCCGCGATTGTTGCTCATCAATTTTTTCCAACCTCGTTAAGGCTTCATCAAGTGCGACCAAATCAATCGCTTTCTCGCTTGTCGCGATCATCAACGCTTCATCCAAATCAACCTTTTGCAGCTCGCCGCCGCGTTTTTGACGATTTTTGGTGCGGGCGTAATCAACCAAAATCTGCCGCATCGCATTGGCGGCAAGCGCAAAAAAATGAGTCCGGCTTTCCCACGCAACCTCTTTCTGGTCAATCAATTTCAGATAGGCTTCATTGATCAAAGCCGTCGTTTGAAGCGTATGACCGCGGCGTTCGCGCCGCAGATAACCGGCGGCTTGGCGGTGCAGTTCGTCATAGACAAGCGGCATCAGTTGATCAAATGCTTCATGCTTGCCCTCGCTCCAGGCTTGCAGTATTTGGGTGATCTCGTGTTTTTTCGGTTCGGATTGACTCATTTATTGAAATTATAGTCTAAAACATCAGAAATCAACATATTTCAGAAGGGCAAGAAAAAAACTTAATTTTTTTTGAGACGGTTTTGATTCGATTATCGCTCTAGTTAGTGAGAGCGAAAAACATCTGGTTGAACGCTCTAAATTTAGAAAGATAAGGAGAAATATTTATGGGAGCAGAAGAAGCAGCAGGTGGGGGACCACAACAAGTAATTAGTGTCTTAAAAAAAGTTGGAGAAGCATTTGGTTATTTGCAAACGCGCAGTGAAAATTCGGATCTGGCCCAAGCCAGAAGTCAAAACAATCAGTGTTTGCATATTTTAATTTTGGGAGGTTTTATGGGCGGTAATCCACAAAACCAAAACGGTCAAAAGCAAGAAATCAATGAAAAGCGAGGCGTATTTTTTACTCTTGCCCATACTTCGCGGACGTTTTATCATCCGGATCCGGCTTTTACCCCAAATGGAAGAGTTGGATGGTTGGTTCGTTCCGTATGGAAACAAGATGGTCTATATCAAGCGCACGCCGCTAATTTTCCGGTTGTTCAGTCAACAGATCGTCCCGGATTTTGGTGGCGGCAAATCGCCTTCGATAAAGGCGGCGGCGATCAACGTGAAGGAGCTTGCAGAATGTGTGCAAAGGCGGAGAAAGATCTTGAAAATAACTAGACCTTTACGGCGCATAATACTAAGAGCTGTAGAAATTCAATAGTTTTTAAGTTTATGGATCAAAATGAAATATTAAAAGAGAAGGTTATAAATTTTATGGCAATAAAATAAGAATTCCTTCTCTATTTAGTGATCTGAAATCGAAAGATGATTTTTTAAGGAGAAAAATATGAAAATTCTGAAAGTAAAAATAGCAATGATAAGTTTCTTGATCGGATTGGTTTTCGGTGGGTTGCAAATTCAAGCCCAAGGGTTAACCATCGCCGGAACGCCGATTTATGCCGTCAAAGAAAACGGTGATTTAATGTGGTATGGCCACCTTGGGTTTCAAACCGGAACTTTCAAATGGGCAAACAACGCGACGGGAAAACGAGTCGGAATCGGCTGGTCACAGAGTTTGAGCATCTTTAAGGGCGACCCGAACGGTAAAGACGGAGTTATTTATCGGGTGGATACAAACGGCGATTTGTATTGGTATAAACATTATGGATATGGCAACGGCGCATTTAGTTGGGAAAACGGAAAAAAAATTGGTAATGGTTGGCAAAGCCGACAGGTTATTTCCGGTGGCGGCGGTATAATTTATTCTCTGCAATATGACGGCACTTTGTTGTGGCAAAAACACGAGGATTATTATGGCGGTTCAGCAGATTGGGCAAACAACGGAACAGCCAAAAAAGTCGGTGCGGCGAATGATAATGTTTTAGATCCGGTGACCGGCAGAATCACAAATGTCGGCTGGAAAAATGCAAGATTCATTTTTTCCGGTGGCTACGGCACAGTTTATATGATTGATAATAAAGGAGATTTATATTGGAACAGACATCTCGGTTATCAAAATGGAACTG
>JANPDZ010000473.1:0-7822 GCA_031431735.1 Acidobacteriota bacterium
AAAAACCAAAAATTTGATAAGATTTTTTGCATAAACCAAAGATTTTTATGTAATTTTTCTCAGAAATAATCGTTTGTTTGCATTTTCAAAAATTTAATCCCGAACTCGGTCTTTTTTTGAGCGAATCAGGAGTTATTACTTTAAAGAGATTACCTCACCAAATTTCGCCAAAAGACGTTTGTGATAATTGAAACCTCTGGCTGATCGGAAGATTTGGCGACTTGAATCGAGATTTTAATTATTCACCGAACATCAATTCCCGATCGCGCCCAAACCTTCGACGGCATTTTTTTCGATGTGCGGATGCGCGGGCGAAATGCGAATGCAGGACGCGAAATGGCGCGGTTTGATCTCGACGAGCTGCGGGACGATTTGTTTGCATTCGGCGATCGCATATTGACAGCGCGTGTGGAAATGACAGCCTTTCGGTGGATTTATCGGACTCGGAACATCGCCTTTTAAGATGATTCGATTGCGTTTGGCTTCAATTTCGGGATCAGGCACCGGAACGGCGGAAATCAAGGCTTGCGAATACGGGTGAAACGATTGTTGGTAAATGTCTTTGGAATCGGCGAGTTCGACAATTTTGCCGAGATACATGACCGCCACGCGGTCGGACAAATGACGCACGGCGCGCAAGTCGTGCGAGATAAAAAGATACGTCAGATTCTTTTCCGCCTGGAGCTTTTCCATCAGGTTCATGATCTGCGCCTGAATCGAAACGTCGAGTGCCGAGATCGGCTCGTCGGCGACGATGAATTCCGGATCAACCGCGAGAGCGCGGGCGATTCCGATGCGCTGGCGTTGTCCGCCCGAAAATTCGTGCGGATAACGTTTGACGAAACGGCGCGACATTCCGACCGTTTCCATCAATTCCTGCACACGTTGGGCAACCGGTTTACCGTTGGAAAGATTAAAAGTGCGAATTGGTTCGCCGATGATCTGCCCGACGTTCATGCGCGGATTCAATGAAGCATACGGGTCTTGGAAGATCATTTGTAAATCTTTGCGTTTATCGCGCATTCTTCCCTGCGAAAGATAATGTCCGACCGACTGCACTACAAAGCTGATTACTATCACCAATAAAGACAGCGCGGCGACACTAAAAAAAACAATCGTCAGCCAATAAACCAATAAAGTAGGCAAATATCCCGAAAAAAGGAAGTTCATTATCAAACATATCAGCGAAATTACTCCTAAATAAACCGCCGTAGTTGAGATTGTCTCAAACATTTCGAGATAAGATAAATCATCCACGAGATTTTTACCTTGATAAAAAACCTGTCCGCCGGTCGGTTCGGTGAGCCGCAGAATCGCTTTGCCGAGCGTTGATTTTCCGCAACCCGATTCACCGACAAGCCCGAGAGTTTCGCCTCTCCGAATATCGAGCGAAACATCGTCAACGGCTTTAACGTGCTTGGTTTGCTTGAACAAACCGCCGCCGACTTTGTAAAACACCTGCAAGTTTCTGATTGAAATCAAAACCTCGCTCGTTTCGTCAAAACGGCTGTTTGCGGCCAGTGCGCGAACGCGTTCGGCAACTTCCGCCGTGTAGTTTTCAGTCGGTCGGTCGGTCGCCGTAATTTCGGATTCGCTTGATTCAACCGTCACATTTTCGGTCACAAATTCTTCGCCGTTCTCAGCGGTTTCATTCGGAAAATTGTTTTCTTCTGTCATAAATTTATACTGTAAGTTTTGAGTCCCGCCTTCAGGCGGCAAAAGCCGCCTGAAGGCGTAACTCAAAACTTTTTAATCAATCTTCGGTGCCTTGATGCTGACTTTTTTATCGTAATCGTAAATTCTTGTTATTTGCAGCGATTTTCCGCCGAGATTCGTTTCGACTTCGTTTTTTAACTGTAATCCGCTGTCATTCGCAATCCAGATTTTGACAGTTTCGTCGCCGATTTTGTGCGAATAGACGGTCGCATCTTTACCGTTGAATTTCTCCCGGCCGACGATTCGCACGTCTTTCAAATTCTTGATGCCGGCTTCGAGTCCCGATTTTATTTGCGCGCCTACAGCTTCACCGATATCTTCTTCACTCTTTTCCCATTTGCCATTGTTAAAAGAATAAGAATCATTGCCGATGACGATAACTTCTCCTTTCGCATCTTTCATATGAAAACGGTCAGGCGCGGTATATTCCATTTCGGCATTTACTTCGGGTGTTGTCGCGCTTGTAATGCGCGCCGACCAATATTCCAGCTTCTGAAGTTTCTGCGCCGCGCTGATGACATCTTCACGCGGATTCGCGCCCGCCGTAAAAACCGCTTCCTTCGGCGGTTCGCTGTTCGCCTGCGTATTCGCAACAGTCGTATTCGCTGTGTTCTTAACCTCCGTCGTTGATGTCCCGCAAGCAACAGAAATCAATGCGGCGGCGGCTAAAATTAAAATCCTTTTCATAAACCCCTACTTGTTCTTTATTTCCTGTTTTGCTGTTCGAGTTCCGCCAATCGCGCCGCCATTTCTTCCGTTGTCATTAAAAATCGTCCTGTTTCGGGATAAAAAAGCCGAAGCGTTTCGCCTGTATCAACCAACTCCAATCCCAATGCTTCGCTCAAAATTCTTTTGTTGCCAACCTCGACTTCGGTCAGAATTTCGTTTTCCAAACGGTATGCCATCAACGGTGCAGGAAGATGCGCGTATTCAACATCATAGACGTAATATTCCTTCACGCCGAGTTTTTGATAGATTGCCAATTTATTGCTGACATCGTTAAACCAAGTCGTTTCCGATGCCAATTCGATAACTACCGACGGCACAATGTTTGTTTCCCAAAGTTTATAAACGGAGGTCGGCGAGTTTTCCAATCCAAAGCAAACCATTAAATCCGGCGAAATAAATTTCTGCGGAAATCCTTGTTCGTAATAAAGCATCAAATTCCCGAAAACTTTAACATCCGAACGATTGGAAAAAAAAGCCAGAAGCGTCGAAGTAAGATGAACGCTCAACAAAAAATGTAAAATTCCTTCGGGCATAACTGACTCATCGGTTTCGGGGTAAAATTCTTCTTCACCGTCCGAAACTCGCGGCGGAAAATTCCTTTTTGGTATAATTGTCGAAGCATTAACGCTCATAACTTCTCTTTTTCGGCAACCGATTCGGCATAAACTTCCTTCGCAAAATGGCACAGCGAATAATGATTTTCGTTGATCTGCACAAATGGCGGATATTCGCTTCGGCAAATATCTTTTGCCATTTCGCAGCGTTCGGCAAACGGACAGCCCGGCGGCAGATGCGCGACATCGGGCGGTAGTCCGGGAATCTGATAAAGTTCTTTTCCCTGCTCATGCGCCGGATCGGGAACTGATCTTAAAAGTCCTTTCGTGTATGGATTTGCCGGCGTCGCAAATAATTCCCGTGTCGGTGCTTGCTCGAAAACCTTTCCGGCATACATCACGATGATCTTTTCCGTCATTCCCGCAACGACGCCCAAATCGTGCGTGATGAGAATGACGCTCGTGCCCATTCGCGCCTTTAAGTCTTTAATAAGTTCGAGAATCTGCGCCTGAATCGTCACATCGAGCGCGGTTGTCGGTTCGTCGGCAATCAATAATTCGGGGTCGCACGAAAGAGCCATCGCAATCATCACGCGTTGCCGCATTCCGCCCGAAAACTGGTGCGGATACTCATTAGCACGGGTTTCCGCATCGGGAATGCCGACCGTTTTGAGCATCTTGATCGCGTGGTCACGAGCTTGCTGTTTATTGTGTCCGAGATGAAGCCGCGTGACTTCCATAAGTTGCGTCGAGATCTTCAGAAACGGATTTAAGCTGGTCATCGGGTCTTGAAAGATCATCGCCATCCGTTTGCCGCGAATTTTGCGCACATCTTCAATCGAGAGGGCGCGAACGTCAATTCCGTCAAAAATAATTTTGCCGCCCGCGATCTTGCCCGGAGGCTCGGGGATTAGGCGCATTATAGACAAGTTTGTCACCGATTTGCCGCTGCCCGATTCGCCGACAATGCCGAGCGTTTCGCCTTTTTTCAGTTCAAACGTGATGCCATCAACCGCTTTGACCACGCCGTCTTCCGTCTGAAAATAAGTTTTCAGATTGTTGACCGTTAAAATTGTGCCGTTTGTTTCACTCATTTATTTTCTTGTAACCAATTCTGAAAATCCGATAAAACCGTAAATTGCTGTTCCGTTTGCCCGCGTTTTAAGAACTCGGTCAAACGCGCCCTTGTTAATATCGGCAATTCTTCGCTTCGTTCGATTTCTGCGTATTTGCCGTCTCCCTGTAACTTAAAGATCTTTAACTTTTCGCCGTTGTATTGCCAGAATTCCGAAACGCCAAACTCCGCATAAATCTCGAATTTGTCATCCGATGGATGATGAATATCAATTTCTCCGACAATATCGGGCGCGAGCTCGATTTCATTCGGAACGTAATTTTTTATTTGATGAATGTCGGCTTTGCTGACAAAATATGACAAATCAGGTTCAACGCCATAGTTTCGGCGTTTTGAGCGCATTGTTGCTTTGCCGGTTGCAATCACATTGATTCGTAAAGCTAATCCTGCAAAAGCAACAAAATCGCCAAGCAAACTTCTCAAAAATTCGTGAAGTTGCGTAACGGGTTCAAAGGTCAGAGTTCCTTTATTAAAAGTCAGATGAAGCGGTGAAGATTCGCCGATTTCTTCGGAAATTTCTTCGTAAGTTTGCCAATCAATGCCGACAAATTCCATCGGATATTTCAAAGCCAACAATTCGTTTCGTGAAAATGTAACTTCTGCCGTTATCATATTACTTACTTTCCGTGCATTGCCGAATGCCCGAATTTTCGACAATATCAATGACCGTAACCGTCTTTTTGCCTTTGTTATTGACGTAGAAAAAGCTCACGCCGCGATATTGCAGCCCGTCGGCTGTTTTGCCATAGACTTTGTAAATATCTTCCAGCGTGCTTTTGCCCAAAGTTATGCCCTTGCTCGTTTTTGCCTGAAACGGGGCGCGGATTTCAATATCAAAAATCACTTTGCGCTTGTCTGCATAGCAATAGTAAAATGACACTCCGTTTGGATAAATCATCTGACTCGAATATTTTTTGTGGTTTTTCAATTTATAATCCTTGCCGAATTTTTTGGCGACATCCGCCATCGTTGATTTACCGACCGCGATGCCATTAAAACCGACACCTTCTTTGACAACCGTCTGTTTTGTGCCTTGCGCGTTCGTCACTGAGACTGCCAGAAAACAACTGACCAAAACCGCCAAAGCCATCATCAAATAGCCTTTTTTCATTTATTTCTCCTGTAATGTCTATCAAAAATCAGGGGCATTATTTTTTCAACTATTTATTGCTTTTAAGCCAATTTTCAAAATCCAGCAAAACTTCAAACTGGTCTTCCGTTTGGCTTCGATTCAAAAATTCGGTCAAAATTTGCGCCGTTAAAATCGGCAGCGCAAGGCTGTTTTTACGCAAAAGATATTCACCTTTTTCCGAAAGTTCAAAAATCCGCAAAAATTCGTCATCGTAAAGCCAAAATTCCTTGATGCCGAAAGCGGCATAAATCTCAAATTTGTCATCTGATTTATGGCTTTCGTCAATTTCAATCACAAGATCGGGCGGCGTATCAGTTTCATCATCAAACAATTCTTTTTTGAAACTCGCGCGGATATAATTTTGAATGTAGTAAGATTCGTCCGGGTCTGCGCCTTTGCGAACTTTTTTAGAAATCAACGTCATTGAACCGGCGGCGATAGCTTTTACTCGTAAGATAAGGCTTGTTTGCCTTATTAAATCGTGTAAAAACCGTGATTTGTTATCATGTCTAAAACCTTGCACCATAATTTTTAGAATCCCTCGGTTGTAGCTGGTTTTTAGATGGTTTTGCTCTAATGTCGCCTTGCTAAATTCGACATAATCTTCCCAAGAAATCCCGTATAAAACTTTCGTTTCATTCGGAATCAAATCGCCGATTATTTCTTTTAGTTCAAGAGTTTCTACAATCATAAAATTAGAATTTTCGCGTTTGCGGATCAAGCGCATCGCGCAAACCGTCGCCGACAAAGTTTAACGAAAACAAGGTCAAAGCCATCGTGACACCCGGAAAAATCATCTGCCACGGGAAAATTCCGATATTTTTAATACCTTCCGATGCCAGGCTTCCCCACGACGCATAAGGTGCTTGCACGCCAAGCCCTAAGAACGAGAGAAACGCTTCGGAAAGCATCACCGAAGGAATCGTCAGCGTCGCGTAAATAATCACCGGACCGAGCGCATTCGGCACAAGATGCTTGAAAATAATTGCCGGTGTCGAAACTCCGGTCGCGCGTGCCGCGAGCACAAATTCCTGATTTTTCAAGCTGAGGATTTGTCCGCGCACCACGCGTGCCATTGTCAGCCACGAAATCAATCCGAGCGCAAAGAACAACAAAAAGATCTGATTTAACCCTTGATTGCCCGCCCCGCCGAATTTAGACGAAAGCCATTGAATCCAGTCAGGCGTATTTTGTCCGCCGAAAACCGACAGCAGCACGACGACCAGCAAAATATACGGAATCGAATAGATAATATCAACAAGACGCATCATCAGATTATCAATTCGCCCGCCGAGATAACCGGCAATCGCGCCATAAGAAACACCGATAATCAGCGAAACGATGGTTGAAATAATTCCGACCATCAGCGAAATGCGTCCGCCTTGCAGAACTCTGGCAAGCAGGTCGCGACCGGCTTCGTCCGTTCCCATCAGATGTTGGAGCGAAGGCGGAAAAGACTTGATAAGATTGCCGTCCGCCGGAATGCCGTCCGCCGTAAACCCCGTCGTCCAGAAAACTATCGAAGGTCCGACGATCACCGCGACCACCATTACGCCGAGAACGATCATTCCGAAAACGGCTAATTTGTTTTTCAAAAGACGTTTCCAGGCATCTTTCCAAAGCGATGTTCCTTTAACTATTTCTGTGTTTGCCATAATCTTTTAACTTAAAATATCTTCAACCCGCAATGATAATTTCGCAATTGCTTCGGAAAAAATTGTTTCGCCTTTCTCCAAAACTTTGGCGGAGCGATAAACTCCGTTCTTCGGCGATGTGTAAAACTCGATTGTATTGTTCCTCAGATTAATCAACCAAAATTCGGCGATTTCCGCTTCGGCGTAAAGCGTTTTTTTCGTTTCGCGGTCGTATTCGACGGTCGAATCGGAAACTTCTACAAGTAGCAAAACATCTGCCGGTGTCGGAAGACTTTCGGTATAAAAGTCTTCACGCGGCTTGAGCAAACTAATGTCCGGCTCAGGTTCATTATATTCATCGAGATGAACCGGATTTTGCGAGGAAACAAAAACTTCGTCTCCGACCATTCGCTCAAGAATCTTTCCCAATTTAATTACCGTTCCGACGTGCTTGCTTCCGATTGACATTCGACGAACAATCTCCCCGCGAATCAATTCCCATCCGCTCTCTTCCGGTAAAATACCGACTTTAATCATTTTATAGACTTCCTCCGAGCGAAATTTTTTTCGCACGACTGCCGAAGCGAACGTCTTTTCTACATCTAAAACAGTTTCCATAAATTTACTCGTAGCGAATACGCGAGTCTAAAAATCCGTATGAAATATCAACGATCAGATTGAAAACCATGATCAAGATCGAAAGAAACGCGACGATGCCCAAAATCAAAGGCTCTTCTTGATTCAAAACTAAGATGATTTCTTGTTGTTCCATAAATTTACAAACCTAAAATTTCTTCGACCGCCAGTTTCAAATTTTCGACCGCGTTTGATTCAACAATTTCACCTTTTTCCAAAATCCGCGCCAACCGATAATTTCCGTTTTTCGGTTGTGAATAACATTCAACTGTTTCGTCCGGCAAAT